>JBEEHO010000045.1:0-14906 GCA_041167425.1 Verrucomicrobiota bacterium
AAACCACTCGAGCAACAAAGCTGTCACATGGCCCTCCTCGATCCCGAAAGCGCAATTTTTGGAGCGCAAGCCGCGCGGTGGTTCGTCATCATTTTTCGAAAGCAACCGATCATCGACACCTCCTCACCGCCACGCAAACTGAAACCGGAAAGAAAGTCGGCGCTCTCTTTTTATCCGGGCCGGCTGGCAGCCTGCGCTCCCCCCGAAGATTTGCCGAATCGCGACCAGAGAATTCGTGGGCTTGACTCTCGGCGCGCGCCCGCCAAAGCTCCCGCTCCGATGCGCAACTTCGGCGGCTTTCTTTCTCGCGACGGTCTCCTTTACGGCGAAGTGCGCGAAGACGCCGTCCACGTCCTGACAAAACCGTACTGGCTCGGTCCCGAATTCAGCGGCGCCGTCATTCCACTCGCTGAGTTGCAGATCGACCTGCCGGTCGCTCCAGGAAAGATCATCGCCGTGGGCCTCAATTACGCCGATCATATTAAAGAGATGCAGCGGACGCCCCTGGGCACGCCGCTGATCTGGTTCAAGGCGCCCACTTCCCTGCTGCGGCACGGCGGCGCGATCGAGATTGCGTTTCCCGATCATAAAACTGATTTCGAGACCGAGCTCGGCATCGTGATCGGCGCGCGCGCCAAGAATGTGAGCGTCGAGCAGGCGCTCGAATACGTTTTCGGCTACACCATCGCCGAGGACATCAGCGATCGCGACCTGCAGAAATCCGAGAAGCAATTCTCGCGTTGCAAATCGTTCGATACCTACACCCCGGTCGGACCTTTCGTCCATGCGCAGATCGATGTGCGCGATCTGGAGATCACCCTGCGCCAGAACGGCGAAGTGAAACAACAGGCGCGCACAAGTCAGATGATTTATTCCGTGGCGGAGATCGTCTCTTTCGCCAGCCAATCGCTCACTCTATTGCCGGGCGATCTCATCCTCACCGGCACACCTTCCGGGGTGGGCCCGATTCAGGATGGCGATGAGCTGGAAGCACGGATCGGGGACTGGCCGCCGCTGCGCAATTCCGTGGTCCTGGCGCTCCCTCCCGGAAAATAATTCTTCCATGACGCAATTTACTGGCCCTAAGCTACATCCCAGGAAGGCGGATGATGCGAAATAATAAAGTGGCTCCGCCAGGATCCGAAACGTCGAAAAGACAAACGCGAAAGTTTTGCTCGACTCGCCCTTACTTCATTGAGGATAACCGAAGTGGAAAATCCTCATCGCAATTCGAGACGGGAAATAAACTTTCCAATCAACCTATGAAAACACTGCTAATTGCCAGCCTCTGCTCCGTCACCATCGCGCTGACTTCGTTCGGCCAAGTGCCGCCACCTCCGCCTGCCGCCGCCACTGCGCCGCCCAGGGGCCCAGTCGCACCCGCGCCCGCGGTTCCGCCTGCGGTGACAAATCCAGCGGCGAATCCAGCGGTAAATCCCGCGACCAGCCCCGCGACCAATCCAGCGGTTTCCGCACCGGCTCCTGTGACGAATGCGGCTGTCACCGCGCCCGGGCTTTCACCAGCGGTCGGGACCACCCCTGCCACAACCTCCCTGTCACCGCCGAGCACAAACCCGTCCACGGGAACGTCGCCCGCCGCCACCACAACGCCGGGCGCCTCTCCGGCCGCCACGCCGATGAGCGAGTGGGATAAAAATTTCCTGGTCCACAACTTCAAACAGGGTGGCCCAATCATGTGGCCGATCCTAATCGTATCGTTGACCGCGCTGGCGGTGGTGCTGGAGCGCATTTTTTGGTGGCTCGGCCGCTGGATGCGCCGCGATCCAAAACGGATCGAGAAGGTTTTCACCGCGATTGAGGTTGGCGATGTGGCCGAGGCTTCGCGCTTGTCGCGCGATTCGCGCGATCCCGTCCTGCGCATGATGTGGAACGGTTTGAATCACCAGCACGCCTCGCTCCAAGGCGCATTGCAGGTCGCCGCGGGTATCGAAATCAAACGAGCCGGCCGTTTCCTCGTCGTGATGGATACTCTGGTCACCCTGGCGCCGTTGCTAGGCTTATTGGGAACAATTACCGGTCTGATGAGGTCCTTCGCTTCGCTGGGGAATGACGAGCTCGCCGTCCAGGCAGTAACTGGTGGTATTGCGGAAGCGCTCATCGCCACCGCCTGCGGTCTGGGCATCGCGATTTTTGCTTTAATTCCGTTTAACTTTTTCACCTCTCGCGTGTCTAACTTAGAGTTCGAACTGCAGACTGCGGCCACGAACCTGGAAGTTATGTTGGAAGCTCAAAGCAAATCGCACGAAGTGGAAATCTCGGGGGCGACTCCGACTTCGGCGACTCGTTCTTCGATCTAGGGCATCACTTTATGGATCTCGCCTCACCACTCCCGCACAAGAAAGCGCGAATCGAGATCATCCCGTTGATCGACATCATGTTCTTTCTCCTCGCGAGTTTCATGATGGTGAGCATCAGCCAGGTCACGCTCAAAGGAATGAAAGTGGATCTGCCAGCGGGCACATCGGGCGAGCCGCAATCGAAAAAGGATTACGTCAGTTTATCTGTGGACAAGAAGGGCCAATATTATTTCGACAAAACGCCAATCGCGCTTGAAGAAATTCTCCCGCGCCTGCTCAAAATCCATGCGGAAACCCCGGACGCGAAAATCTTCATCCGCGGCGATGTTGAAGCCGTGCACGGAAATGTAACGCGAATGCTGGACCAAATTCGGTCGTCGGGGTTCACCAAGCTTTCGTTTGAAATCAAGAGCCGCTCTGGACTGGGTGTGCCGGCACCAGGACCACCCGGAAACTAAAGAAACTCATGGCTGGACCAGGACCACTTCTCTACCGCCCACCGCCGAGATGGCAGGTTTGGGCTGCGCTCGCCGGTGCCGCCGCCGTCCACGGGGCGGCGATCGCCATCGCGTCTTACCATCCAACGGAAGTGCCGGAAGATCTTTCGCAGATTCCGGAAGCCGCGGTTGAGATATCTCTCGAGCAGCAGCAGGAGCCCCCGCAACCCACCCCCCCGCCGGAAGAAGAACCGCCACCGCCGCCGCCGCCGGATGCGATGCCAGAAGTGAAGCCTGAGTTCGTCGAGGAAAAACCTACGCCGCCGCCTAAGAGGCCGCCGTCGAACAAACCGGTCGCGCCCATCCAGCGGCCAGTGACCGCGGGGCCCACAGGACCTGCGCCATCGGGGAAGGCCGCCATGATTTTCAAGCCCCGCATCCAGTACCCTTATGAAGCGCGGAGATCCAAGGTCACGGGCAGTGGCGTAATCGTCGTCTCTGTCGGATCCGACGGAAGCGTGACTGATGCAAACATGGGCCAAAGCACCGGGAGCTCGATTCTGGACAATGCGGCCACGTCTGCCTTCCGCGGTGCCAGATTCAAACCGGGGACAGTGCCAAAGGTGAAAATCCCGATCACCTTCACCTTGACGGGAGCGTCATACTAACGCGGCTTTTCGCCCAGGCTTATTATGAAAATGCGATCGCCTATCCCGAAGAAGCACGCGCGGATCGAGATCATTCCGTTGATCGACATCATGTTCTTTCTTCTGGCCAGCTTCATGATGGTAAGTCTTAGCCAGACACATATGAAGGGTATCCGGGTCAATCTCCCGAGCGCCAATACGCCTCCGCCACCCCCCGATCAGGTCAAAGATTATATCGCGGTCAGAGTCGCAGAAGGTGGTCTGATCTACTTTGATAATGTTTCCGTGAATTACGACGAAGTGCATATGAAGCTTGATCAGCTTCATCGGGCGAATCCTGAGGTAAAGATTTCGCTCAGCGCAGAGACCCTTGCCCTGCATGGACAGGTAATCGATGTGCTCGACAAAATACGCTCCGTCGGAATTACCAAAGTCGGCTATCAGATCAAGACAGCGGCCGTTACCGGAGCTCCGGGAACCGTTCCCGCGCCACCCCCGGGCGCACCGCCGCCGAAGAAGCCGTGAGTTTCGTCTGATCGCTCAGCCCTCGCGCGCGAGCAACCAATCCCGCAGCGATCGGATCGCGTGCGCGCGATGGCTGATCCGGTTTTTCTCGGGGGCTGGAAGCTCGCCGAACGTCAGGTCGAATCCGAGCGGCTGAAAGATGGGATCGTAACCGAATCCCGCTGACCCTCGCGGCGCCTCGACGATGACTCCCTCCACTACGCCCTGGAATGTTGCGATAATTTCACCTGCTTGAGCGAGTGCGATCGCGCACCGAAAACGCGCGGAAGGCGGAGCTGAAAAAGCGGAGCATTGCGCCAGCGCGGCCAGGATTTTTACGACGTTCTCCGAATCGGTCGTGTGTTCACCGGCGTAACGCGCGGAATAAATTCCCGGCGCTCCCTGTAACGCGTCCACTTCGAGCCCCGAATCATCGGCCACGATCAGTCCCGGAAAACGCTTCGCGGTCTCAGCCGCTTTCAAGATCGCGTTCGCCTCGAAGGTTTCCCCGGTCTCCTCGATCTCCGGTATTCCCGTCACCCCCGCGAGGTCGCGAACCTTAAATTCGCCACCCAGAATTTCTGCGAATTCGAGCGCCTTGTGCGCGTTGCGGGTGGCGAGCAAAAGCTGGTGCATCAAGCAAAATGAATTAGGAAAAGACCAGGGCAGAATAAGTTTTCAGTTTCTTTCCTCGTTTCCTGTGTTCCTGATTCTTTCCTCATGAACGAACGCCGTAAACCTTATCCTTTCGATCGGATCGAGCCGAAGTGGCAGACGATCTGGGATGAGGCCCGTGCCTTCCACGCCCCGAATCCTGGCGAAGAAAATTTCGACCCTAAAAGGCCGAAATATTACGTGCTCGATATGTTTCCGTATCCGAGCGGCGCCGGTTTGCATGTCGGGCATCCCGAGGGTTACACCGCCACGGACATCATCGCGCGTTACAAACGTCTGCGTGGCTTCAACGTTCTCCATCCGATGGGTTGGGATGCGTTTGGCCTTCCAGCCGAGCAGTACGCGATCAAGACCGGGCAGCATCCCGCCGTCACCACGCGCGAGAACGTGGCGAAGTTCAAAACACAGCTCAAGCGCATTGGTTTTTCCTACGATTGGGAACGCGAAGTTAACACGACCGATCCCGGCTACTACAAATGGACGCAGTGGATTTTTCTCCAGATTTACCATTCCTGGTTTAACCCCGGGACGAAAAAAGCCGAGCCCATCTCCACCTACCGCGGCGATGACGCGGATAGCGTGCGGCTGGCATATGTGGCGGAAGTGCCGGTGAATTGGTGTCAGGAACTCGGTACGGTGCTCGCGAACGAAGAGGTCATCGATGGGAAAAGTGAGGTGGGCGGTTTCCCTGTGGTCCGCCGCCCAATGCGCCAATGGATGCTGTGCATCACCGCGTTCGCCGATCGGTTGCTCGACGAACTCGAAGGCCTGGATTGGCCGGATTCCATCAAAGCGCTGCAACGAAACTGGATCGGGCGCAGTGTGGGAGCGGAAATAAAATTTAAGGTGGACGACCGGACGCCGCAGCGCGGCCTCATCCCCAATCCGAACATCACTGTTTTCACGACGCGGCCGGATACGCTTTACGGCGCCACTTACATGGTGCTCGCGCCAGAGAATTCGCTCGTCGATAAAATCACAACGGAAGATCGGCGAGAATCGATCTCGCAATACCGCAGTGCCATCGCCGCGAAATCCGATCTGGAACGCACCGATCTGGCCAGGGAAAAAACGGGCGCATTCACCGGCGCGTTCGCGGTCAATCCCGTCAACGAGGAACGGATTCCAATCTGGATCGCGGACTACGTCCTGATGGGTTACGGAACCGGCGCAATCATGGGCGTGCCGGCGCACGACGGACGCGACCTCGAATTCGCGCACAAATTTGATCTCCGAATTGTCCCCGTCGTTCAAGCGCCCGGGAAGACGCCGGAGGAATCGATCGGCTACCTCGAAGTTGGGACCGCGATTAATTCACCGCTGCTGAACGGACTTTCACGCGTGGAAGCGACGGCAACAATCATCGACTGGCTCGAGCAAAATGGGCATGGCCGCCGCGACATTCGTTACAAGCTGCGCGACTGGCTTTTCTCGCGGCAGCGGTATTGGGGCGAGCCGTTCCCGGTTGTGTGGCGGGATGGCAAACATGAGGCGTTGCCGGAATCGGAATTGCCACTCGAACCGCCCGCACTGGAAGATTTCAAGCCCACCGGCACCGGCGAACCGCCGCTGGCGAAAGCGAAGGATTGGATTCGCTATTCGTCAAATGCGCAGCGTGAAACGAACACGATGCCGCAATGGGCCGGATCGTGTTGGTATTACCTGCGCTTCTGCGATCCGGGGAACGACAAGAGATTCGTCGGCGTCGAGCCCGAGAATTATTGGATGGGCGGCGATAAACCGGGCGGAGTCGATCTCTATATCGGAGGAGTTGAGCATGCGGTGCTCCACCTTCTTTATGCGCGCTTCTGGCACAAAGTGCTCTTCGATTTGGGCTATGTTTCAAAGCCGGAGCCTTTCCAGCGGCTGGTCAACCAGGGAATGATCCTGGGCGAGGACGGCCGCAAAATGTCGAAGCGCTGGGGCAACGTGATCGACCCGCTCGACGTGATTGAAATCTACGGCGCGGATGCGTTTCGCTGTTACGAGATGTTCATGGGGCCGCTTGAGCAGATGAAGCCATGGAGCATGAAAGGCGTCGAAGGCGTCTCGCGATTCCTGGCGCGCGTCTGGCGCCTGATCATGGAGGAAAATCAGGCCGGTGAATGGATCCTCTCCGGCGAAGTTGAGGATGTCGTTCCCGACAAAGCGCAACTCAAAGTTCTCCACGCCACGATCAAAAAAGTCACCGGCGATATCGAGACGCTTTCTTTTAACACCGCGATTTCGCAGATGATGATTCTGGTCAACGCGCTCACGAACGCACCGAAGAAATCTGTTTCATCCTTCCGCGCGCTTTTGCTTTTGCTCAATCCATTTGCGCCCCATCTCACCTCGGAGCTTTGGCAAACGCTTGCGGAAAAATTTCCCGGGGACGTGGGCGAGATCACCGCGCAACGCTGGCCGGAATACGACGAGTCTCTCCTGGTCGAAGACGAAATCGAGATCGTCTTGCAGGTAAACGGCAAACTCCGCGACAAGATCACCGTCGCGCTCGATGCCACCAGCGCCGAGATCGAAGCCGGCGCGCTTGCTAATAAAAAAGTGCAAAACGCCGTGGGCGAAAAGGCCATTCGCAAGGTCGTCGTCGTCCCCAAAAAGCTTGTCAATATTGTGACGGGGTAGGTACAGCTGCCCGATGCTTAAAGAGTTCAAGGAATTCGCGATCAAGGGAAACGCGGTGGACATGGCGGTCGGCGTCATCATCGGCGCGGCCGTTGGCTCCATCATCACGTCGCTGGTGAAGGATATCGTCATGCCGCCGATCAGCCTGCTCACGGGCGGGTTGGATTTCTCGAACAAGTTCCTGGTGCTGCGCGATGCGCCCGGCGGAGGCGCGTTCAAAACTGCCGCCGACGCCGCCAAGGCCGGCGCCATCACCTGGAACTACGGAAACTTCATCACCCTCATCGTGAATTTTTTGATCGTGGCGTTTTGCATTTTTCTGCTCGTCCGCGCGCTCAACAAAATGAAGCGGCCCAAGCCGGGCGCGGCTGCCCCTGTGTCGAAAGAATGCCCCTTCTGCTCGATGACCATTCCGATCAAAGCGACGCGTTGTCCGCATTGCACCTCGGAGATGGCCGGCACCGCGCGGGCCTAGATCGCCGCGATTTCGGTCTCGGGCAATTTCAAAATCCGCTCTGGCGAGCAGAGCCAGACGCGGCTTTGTTCGGCTTGCGCCCACTTCGTGCCGCTGGCCCACGGAGAAAAGGCCGGCATGATCCAGCAACGCGATTGCTGGACGAACGCCGGACATTTCAAACGAAGACCGGCGCCATCTGAAATCGTTCCCGCGGGATGATGATGTCCGATAATCTGGATTCGCTCGGAGGGCGCAACCGCACAATGACCGTGATGAAAATGAAAGCTCTCCGTTTCCCAGGAATCGAAGAATTCAAGCGTGCCGCGCAATTGCCGATCGTGATTTCCCGCGACCACGATCGGCTCACAAAACTTCCGGAGTTGTTCGAGGAGGTCGCAAGCTTCCGCCCCCGCGGTTCGATCGTGAACGAGGTCGCCGAGAACGATCAAATGGCGCGGCCGATATTCGTGCACTAGTTGGAGCAAGCGCTCCGTGATCGACGCCATCCCCCACATCGGCACAAGATGGCCGGCCGCGCGCTGGCTTAGTTCGTAACCGAAATGTAAATCGGCTACGGCCAGCCAGCGTTCGCGTTGATGGAATAGCGCCAGGCGGCCATCGAGGATAACTTCCCCGGCGACGAGAGCCTGATTGGGACGGAGCGAAGACATTGAGCGGTAGGAGCCGCGCAAATTATCGCTTGCCACTCCCGGCTTCAATCGGTATTCAGCCTGCTTCGCTTCGCGACCATGTCGACATTTTTGAAATTTGCATGCCTCGGCGCGCTGGCCTGCGTGCTGGCGAGTTGCGAAACGCCGACGACAACGCGAAGCGCGCAAGCTCCCACTGCTCACGGACGCCGCATCACGAACGTGCGCACGACCGCTTACACGCATACCGAAAGAGGAGGCAGACATAACGCCATCGGCAAATCCTTATCCGGCCAGAATGTCATGAGCGCCGCGGCCGATTGGTCGCGCTTTCCACTCGGGACGCGTTTTCGAATCGTGGGAACGCAGGAGAGTTACATCATCGATGATTACGGCGGAGCGCTCGTGGGCACGAACACAATTGACCTCTATAAGACCAGCCGGAAATTGATGCGGATCTGGGGCGTGCGGCGCGTCGACATCGACATTCTGGAATGGGGCTCGAAGCAGTTGAGCCTTCAGATTCTTGCGCCTCGCAAAAAAAATGGATTGGTCCGGCGCATGATTGCCGGTATCCAAGCGGACAAAAGTTAAGGGGCTGCGCGCGCGGTTTGTTTTGACAGGGCGCGCGGGAGCGTCACAACTTCCTCGATGAAAGTTCTCGTCGCCGGCGGAGCGGGCTACATCGGCAGCGTCTGCGCCGAACTGTTGCTCGATGAAGGCCATGCCGTCTGCATCTTCGACAACCTGACCGAAGGGCATCGTCGCGCCGTGGATTCCCGGGCGCAATTTGTCGAAGGCGATCTGGCCGACCGCGAGCACATTCAGGCCACGCTGGCTGAATTCCAGCCTGACGCGGTCATGCATTTCGCGGCCAGCGCCCTGGTGGGGGAATCGATGGAGAACCCGTCGAAATATTTCCGCAACAATATCGGGAACGGCTTGAATCTGCTGGATGCCATGGTCGCCAGCGGCGTCGCGCGGATCGTCTTTTCCTCGACCTGCGCCACGTTCGGTCCGCCGGAACGAGTGCCAATCGACGAGACTCTGCCGCAACGCCCGATCAATCCGTATGGCGAATCGAAACTGGCCTTCGAGAAAATTTTGCGCTGGTACGATGAGATCCACCGCCTGCGCTTTATCGCGCTCCGATATTTTAACGCCGCGGGTGCTTCAGAAAATTTCGGTGAAGAACATCGGATCGAGACGCACCTCATTCCGAACGTCCTGAAGGTGGCCCTGGGAGTGGAATCCCAGGTCGAGATTTACGGCACCGATTACGACACGCCGGATGGCACCTGTATCCGCGATTACATTCACATTTTGGATCTCGCGCGCGCACATATTCTCGCGTTGCAGGCTCCAAAAAGCGAGTTCTACAATTTAGGGACTGGCGGCGGATCGAGCGTGCGCGAGGTGATCGATGCCTGCCGAAAAATTACCGGGCATAAAATTCCGGTGGTGGAAAGGCCTCGACGCCCGGGCGATCCGCCGCGCCTGATCGCAGCCTCGGAAAAAATTCAAAAAGAACTGGGCTGGCGCCCGCGATTCCAGAACCACGAAGCCATCATCGAGAGCGCGTGGAAATGGCACCAGAAATTTCCAAACGGCTACGGTGACTGAAAAGTATTCCTGATCGTGATCCTGTGAGTTAATGGCGCTCGGTTGGAAGGAGTATGATCATGATTAAGAGCAGGAGCAGGAGCAGGAGCAGGAGATAAAAAAAACACCCGCGGAAACACGTTCCGCGGGTGTTCTGAATTTTAGTTCGAAAACGAGCTCGCCGTTAGGGCTTGGTCGTAGTCGTGGTGGTAGTCGTCTTTTCGTAGTACGACACCGGCTTGGTCAGCGTGATTTTGCGAACGATCATGCGATCGCCCTCTTTCACGTAGGTATACTTAACCGGCATGTCTGCGCGCAGCAGTTTCCAGTCAACGTTGTGACCCTCGGAATCAACCACGACGGTGTCCTTTTGGTTGTAGTAATACTTCACTGGTTCGGCACTGGTTTCAGTGCGGAAGCTGAGGTAATCCGTGCCCGGCGTGTAGGTCGTAATCGTGCCCGTTCCGTCCAGCGTGCTGTTCGACGTGGTCGTCGATGAGCTGCTGGTCACAGCAGGGTTGGTGCTGCTGGTGGTGGTGGTCGAGGAGGTTTGCGCGAAAGCTGAGGTGAGCGCGATTGCGCTGACGGCTCCGGCTGCCAATAATGTAATCAATCTGTTTTGTTTCATGTTTGTCCTTTGCTTTGGTTAAACGGATGCTCTCCGTCGTGCATTCATCCGACTGCCCGAAGCTGGAGTTTATTCAACCGCATACTCTTTTCGTAACCCAGCCGCACCGTGGCTGCTTATAATCCCATGCAATCGCTCCCAGGCTTCCGTGATTTCGTTCCAAAGGATTGCGCCGTGCGCAATTACATCTTCGAGCGCTGGCGGGAAGTCGCACGCAGATACGGCTTCGTCGAATATGATGGACCGCTGCTGGAAGACCTCGACCTCTACAAAAAAAAATCCGGCGATGAAATCGTGAAACAGCTTTACGACTTCACCGACAAAGGCGGTCGCGCCATCGCTTTGCGGCCCGAGATGACTCCCACCCTGGCGCGCATGATCGCCGCCAGCCACCGCGATTATAAAAAGCCGATCAAATGGTTTTGCCTTCCGCAGATGTTCCGATACGAGCGTCCGCAGCGTGGGCGTCTTCGAGAGCACTACCAATTTAACGCGGACATCATCGGCGAATCAGCCCTGGAAGCGGATGTCGAATTGATTGCACTTTGCGTCGATCTCTTGCGCGCGTTTGGTTTTACCGCGGAAGATGTCGTGGTTCGAATTAGCGACCGCGAATTCTGGATCGATTTTCTTCGGGCGCAAAATGTGCCGGAAGAAGGCTGGGAGGAAGTTTTGCAGGCGATCGACAAAAGCGAGCGCGAGCCGAAAGAAAAAACGGCGGCGCGCCTGGGGCCGCTCGCCGGGCCCGCCTTCAAGATTCTCGAGGGCGAAGGCCAGAGTGAAAAGCTGGACCGGGTCGTGGCCGCGCTGAAAAATCGAGGTCTGGCCGAGTTCGTGAAAATCGATCTCGGGATCGTGCGGGGCCTGGCCTACTATTCCGGTGTCGTCTTCGAGGCTTTTGACCGCGGCGGCAAATTGCGCGCGCTTGCCGGCGGTGGCCGGTATGACAACCTGATCCAGCAACTCAGTGACGGAGCTGTCTCGCTTCCCGCGATCGGTTTTGCCATGGGAGATGTGGTTCTGGGCGAGTTAATCGGCGAGCACCCAGCCGCCAAAGCGAAGATGGAAGAGGCCATCGCGGCGCAACAGAATCTCGACCTCTACATCGTGATCGCCAAGGAAGAACGCCGAGCCGACGCGCTCGCTCAAATCCAGGCGCTGCGCGATCGCGGTTATCGCGTCGATTTTCCACTCACCCCTGCGAAGGTCGGGAAGCAGTTTCAAACCGCCGAGCAACTCGGCGCGAGCATCGCCATCCTGTTCGGTGATGAATGGCCGCAAGTGAAACTGAAGGACCTGCGCACCGGCGAGCAGAGCCTTTTGCCGCAGGAAGAACTCTCCGCGCGTTTCGCTGCGCTTCCGGCTTCCCGATCGTAGAGAAGCGCTGCCAATTTACCGACATCGCTTGCGAGATTCTGCGCTTCGCCCAGAATGACAGGCTGATCCTCCATCATGTACCGGACCCACCATTGCAACGAACTGCGCAAGGGCGACATCGGCCATACGGCCATGCTCGCAGGTTGGGTCCACGTCCGGCGCGATCACGGCGGAGTCATCTTCATCGATCTGCGCGATCGCGAGGGGCTGACCCAGGTTGTCTTTCGCCCGGAAGAAAATGCGGAGGCCGCCGCCCAGGCTCATCACTTGCGACAGGAAGATGTGATCGAGGTGGAAGGCAAAGTCTCGGCGCGCGTGCCGGGAACGGAAAATCCGAAGCTGCCCACGGGCGAGATCGAGCTTGTTCCCGATAAAATGCGGATCCTGAATCGCGCCGATGTTCTTCCGTTCCCGCTCGATGCCGAAACGCCCAACGAAGACCTGCGGCTGAGTTATCGCTACTTCGATCTGCGCCGGCCGCAGCTCGCGCGCAATCTGCGCTTGCGCCACAAGGTCACGAAGGCGACGCGCGATTTCCTCGATGAAAAAGGATTCCTGGAAATTGAAACGCCCATTCTTTCCAAGAGCACGCCGGAAGGCGCCCGCGATTTCCTCGTTCCGAGCCGGATGATCAAAGGAAAGTTTTACGCGCTGCCCCAGGCGCCGCAGCAATACAAACAGCTTCTCATGGTGGGCGGGATCGAGAAATATTTCCAGATCGCAAAGTGTTTCCGTGACGAAGATTTGCGCGCGGATCGTCAGCCGGAATTTACCCAGATCGATATCGAGGCATCATTCGTCGTCCCGGAGGACATCTTCATTCTGGTCGAGGGACTGCTCGCCGCGATCTTCCGCGCGTCGCGCGGGATCGAAATTCCCACGCCGTTTCCGCGCCTGACCTACGCGCAGGCGATGGATGAATTCGGCAGCGACAAACCGGATCGCCGGTTCTCCATGAAGTTGACCGACCTGGCCGATACTTTCCGTGCGAGCTCCTTCAAGATGTTTCGCGGCGCGCTCGATGCGGGCGGCGCCGTCAAGGCAATCAACGCGAAAAACTTCGCGAGCCTCACCATCGGGCAGAGCGATGAGCTGACCGCGATGGCGAAACAGTACGGCGCGAAAGGTCTCGCCTTTATCAAAGTGGAAAACGGCGAGTGGAAATCGCCGATCGTGAAATTCTTCACCGAAGCCGAGAAGGAAGCGTTGCGCTCAAAGCTGAACGTCGAAGAAGGCGACCTCATCCTGTTCGCGGCGAACAAATGGGATGTCGTTTGCGAAGTGCTCGGGCGAATTCGCAGCCGGATCGCCGAGATGCAAGCGCTCACCGCGGACTCGAGCCAGCTCGACTTTCTTTGGGTGACAGATTTTCCGCTCATGGCTTTCAGCGCCGAGGAAAACAAATGGAACGCGGTCCATCATCCGTTCACCCGGCCGGTGGACGAAGACGTTGCGAAACTGGAGGCGCAGAAATTCGGCGAGGTCCGCGCGCAGGCCTACGACGTTGTCTTGAACGGCGTGGAGTTGGGCGGCGGCAGCATCCGGATCCACGAGCCGGAGTTGCAGGCGAAGATTTTTTCTGCGCTCGGCGTGAGCGAGGAAGACCAGCAAACGCTCTTCGGGCATATCCTGCGCGCGTTCCGCCTGGGTGCTCCGCCGCATGGCGGTATCGCCTTCGGTCTCGATCGCATCGTGATGATGATCTGCGGCGAAGAAAGCATCCGCGAAGTGATGGCTTTCCCGAAAAACAACCGCGGCATCGATCTCATGTCGCAGTCACCCAGTGACGTCGACGCGCGGCAGCTGCGGGATTTGGGAATCAAGCTGGCTGGCGAAAAGCCGCCGTCGTAGAACCTCGAAACCTTTCTCAGGGAAGATTAGCCGCTTCGACGTGAGCCTCCGCCGCGGCGATCTGGCTTGGCGGCGTGCGGAATAGAATGCTGATGGCGAGGGTCACGACGCAACCGACGAAGACAAACCAGGGCCAGGCAATTTTGGGCCACCACTCCGGCATGAACCAACCGAAACTCCATTCGACTGGCACTAGCTTCCCAGTGAAAAGCGCCAGCAGATCAAAAGCTGGGATGCTAATTTTGCACAAGACCAGCACCGAGTAGATGCCAGCGATCATGGCCACAACGTTGACACCGTCGCGCCCGCGGGTGCGCGTCAGCATTCCCAAAAGAAACACTGCCAGCAACGCTCCATAAGTGTAGCCGAGGATCCCGATTGCAATCGGGATGATCGTGAGCTTCGAGTCGTGGAGGACCGCATTCGCCGCCACCGTCGCGACGATGATCATGAGAATTCCGAAAACTCCGGTCGAGATCCGGGCGGCGCGAATGGACTGCGTGTCGGTCGCGCCGGGGCGAATGTAAGGAAGGTAAAAATCCTTGGTGAAGCTGGTCGCGAGTGCATTCAACGCGGCGGAGGTCGAGCCCATCATGGTCGCAAAAACGCCGGCAATGATCAGGCCGCGAAACACGACCGGCATTTCGTGCACGATGTAATGGCCGAAGATTTCGTTATCCGAGGCAGGCATCGTCGCGCCTGGAACAACCGAATAATAAACCGAAAGAAGAATGCCCACGGTCAGAAACGCCATGGCGATCGGCAGATCCATGAGGCCGCTGAGAATGAGGGAGAGCTGAGACTTCCGGTAATTGGTCGCGGTCAGCATCCGTTGCACGCTGTCCTGATCGGTGCCGTGAGTGGCCATCGTGATTAAAGTGGAGGCGATGAACGCGGCGAACAGAGTGTACGGTTCTTCCAACATCGCTTTCAGGGCGGCGCCGAACGGCAACTGGGAATCCCAGCCGGTTTGAAAAATCTTAATGTTGCCGAGGCCGCCGAGGTTCTCCTTCACCGTCTCGAACCCTCCGGGAATATGCCGAAGCAGCAGGAAAATCGAGAAGATGATGGCGCTGAACATCACCACGACCTGGATCAGGTCCGTCCACACCACAGCCTTGATTCCGCCAACTGC
>JBEEHO010000046.1:0-4696 GCA_041167425.1 Verrucomicrobiota bacterium
ACCGTCTGAACCTTCGCATCGCGCTGGCCATACCTGGCTAGAGCTGGCTGATAAGCGCCGCGGTCGCGGACCCGCAGCCCGAGTAGCGCATACAGCTGTCCCGCCGCGGATGCCTGCGGCAACAGGCTTTCCAACCGGGCAACGGCATCGGATTGTTTGAGAAGCTCTCTCAGCGCGCGCTCACCTTCCGACATGGTGCCGGCCACACCCACTCCTCCGAGCGCAAAACTCCCGGTCGTTCTCAGGGTCGATTCCGCATCGGATGGCGCGGAGGCCAGAATGGCGCCGCCGGATGACAGGGCGACACCAATCAACGCGATGGGCCAAAGAGTCCTCAAGGTAAATTGTTTTCGCGGCGACCTCATTCGTGAGACGCGACGGTAACCAGTCTCCATCTCACAAACGAGATATTTCTCGAGTGTGCCGCTGCGCCACGTCAATACTTTTTCTGAGGGAGCACGATCGAGGTCAGGAGACGATCCTTTCCTTTTGCCGGGAACCTTCTAGGCTCCCAGTCATGAAATCGCTGGTCGCTGTTTTGTTTGTGGCTCTATCACTGCTTCTGGGAGTATGCGCGCAGGTCCGCGCCCAAAACCCGTCGCCCTCCATTTCCGCCCCGGCTCCTTCC
Organism: Verrucomicrobiota bacterium; assembly: GCA_041167425.1. Taxonomy (GTDB): domain Bacteria; phylum Verrucomicrobiota; class Verrucomicrobiia; order Chthoniobacterales; family UBA10450; genus AV80. The sequence goes on from JBEEHO010000046.1 coordinate 629, forward strand.
ATCGCGCCAAACGCCGACCCCGCCACGGCCACACGCGCCTGGCTCGATACGGTGCCTGCGGATAAGCGCGCCATGTCCGATGCCTATTTCGAAGGCGGCTACTGGCTTATTCTTTGGAATTTCCTCTTGAACGCCACGATCGCGATTCTACTCCTCAGTTCTCGTCTATCCGCGCGCCTTCGTGATTTCGTCGAGCGGCGCACCCGGTTCAAGGCATTGCAAGTCGCGCTCTACGTCATCGTTTTCCTCCTGCTCAACGCGATCTTGAGTTTCCCCCTTACCGTCTACGAACAGTTTTTCCGCGAACATAAGTACGGGCTCGCCACCCAGACCTTTGGCCCATGGCTCGCCGATCAGTTGAAAATCCTCGTCTTCCTGCTCATCGGCCTTTCCGTTCTTTTTATTGCCCTCTATGCGATCTTCCGAAAAGCTCCGCGCACGTGGTGGATTTGGGCGGCAACCGTGATGGTCGTCTTTCAACTTATCGTTAGTTACATTTTTCCCGTTTTCATCGCGCCGGCTTTCAACAGCTATACTCCGCTGGAAGATCCGGCTTTGCGCGAGCCCATTCTTGCTCTGGCGCGGGCGAATCAAATCCCGGTGGACAAGGTGTTCGTGTTCGATGCCTCGCGTCAAACGACGAGGGTTAGCGCAAATGTCGCCGGGGCCCTCGGAACCACCCGGATAGCTTTGAACGATAACCTGATCAAGCAGTGCACCCTGCCCGAAATCCGCCAGGTCATGGGACACGAGATGGGGCATTTCGTGCTCAATCATGGGGCCAAGCTCGCGACCTACAGCGCGATTTTATTTCTGGTAGGCTTTGGCCTAACGAGCTTCGTCTTTGACGCGCTGGTCCGAAAGCGTGGCCTGGCCTGGGGCGTGCGTGGCATCGGCGATCCCGCCGGCCTCCCCCTCCTCGCTCTTATTTTCATGAGCTTTTCATTCATCCTCACTCCGGTAAACAATACCATTAGCAGGGTGACGGAAGCCGAGGCAGATATCTTCGGCATCAATACCTCGCGAGAACCGGATGGAATGGCGAAGGTCGCGCTGAAGCTCGGCACTTACCGAAAGCTCGACCCGGCGCCGATGGAAGAGTTCATCTTCTTCGATCACCCCAGCGGCCGCGCGCGCATTCGCATGGCCATGGATTGGAAGGCCGCGCACTTGCCCGCCGGCGGCGCGGAGGGCGATCGTTAGGCCGGCCTTTCTGGTGTAGCGGCGGCGATCCCGGCGGTCATAGACCTGCGACAGGGAATAAAACGACCCCGCGCCCGGGCGCTACGAAAGAAGTTTGCGCACTCGGGCCAAGCGTCCATCTTAACCCACTTCCATGAAACGCCTGCTGCTACCCTTCGTTTTCGTTCCCATTTTCATCGGCCTGCATTCGCTGGCTGCTCCGGATGCGAATCACTTCGTTTATCCATCCGTTACGAAGGGCAGCACCGTCGATAATTATTTCGGCACCAAGGTGGCGGATCCCTATCGCGATCTCGAAAATGTCGACGCCGGCGCGACGAAGAAATGGATCGAGGCGGAAAATAAGCTGACGTTCGATTACCTGGCCGCCATTCCGGAGCGCAAGCGGATCAATGACAAGCTGACCGCACTCTGGAATTACGAAAAATACACCGTGCCTTTTCGAGAGGGCGGCCGTTATTTCTTTTCGAAGAACTCAGGCCTGCAAAACCAGAGCGTGCTTTACACCGGCTCGGCGCTGCCGGGGGAAGCGAAGCTGTTGCTGGATCCAAACACCTTGTCGAAGGATGGCACTGTCGCACTCAGTGGCTATGATGTAACCGACGACGGGAAGTTGCTGGCCTATGGCCTGGCGGTGGCCGGCTCGGACTGGCAGCAGTGGAAGGTCCGCGAGATCGCGACAGGCAAGGACCTGAGCGACGATGTGCAATGGGTTAAGTTCTCGAGCGCATCCTGGAAGAAGGATGGCAGTGGATTTTTCTATAGCCGCTACGACGCCCCGCCGTCGGCCGGCCAGCTAAAGGAGGTCAACTACTTCCAGAAGCTCTATTTTCACAAGCTTGGGACCCCCCAGGCGCAGGATGAGTTGATCTATGAGCGGCGGGACCACAAGGATTGGAACTTCAACGGGGAAGTGACCGAGGACGGGCGCATCCTCGCCATTACCGTTTCCCAGGGCACCGATCCAAAGAACCGGTTTTTCTACAAGAACCTGCAGTTACCTAACGCCCCGGTAGTTGAGCTGCTAAACAAGCAGGACGCCGCCTACAGCTTCATTGGTTATGATGGGAACGCGGTCTGGTTCAAGACAGACCTGGGCGCGCCGAGGGGTCGCATTATTTCGGTCGACGCCCAAAAGCCGGATGTTATCACCACCGTCGTGCCGGAAGCGGCCGAGACGCTGGAAAGCGTCAGCCTGGTCGGCGACCGGTTTATCGCGAGTTATCTCAAGGATGCGCATTCGGTCGTGCGCCTGTTCGAGCTGTCGGGAAAACCGGCGGGCGAGATTCCATTGCCGGGCCTGGGAACCGCCGGTGGTTTCACCGGCAGACGCAGGGACACGGAGACGTTTTACTCCTACGTCAGCTTTACGGAGCCACCGACCATTTATCGTTACGACTTCAAGAGCGGCCAAAGCAGTGTGCTCTTTCGGCCGAAGGTAGATTTCAAATCGGAGGACTATACGACCGAGCAGGTCTTCTACCAGAGCAAGGATGGCACCAAGGTGCCCATGTTCCTGACCTATCGGAAAGGTCTCCAGAAGAACGGGAACAATCCGACAATGCTCTACGGCTATGGCGGCTTCGATATCTCCATTACACCCGCCTTCTCTCCGGCGGTCGCGACCTGGCTCGAGATGGGCGGTGTTTATGCAGTGGCCAACCTTCGTGGCGGCAGTGAGTACGGTGAAGAATGGCATCTGGCCGGGACCAGGCTGCGCAAGCAAAATGTCTTCGACGACTTCATCGCGGCCGGTGAATGGCTGATTGCCAACAAGTATACTTCCACGCCGAAACTGGCGATCAGCGGACGCAGCAATGGCGGTTTGTTAGTGGGCGCCGCTTTAACTCAACGTCCCGAACTTTGGGGTGCAACCCTCCCCGGGGTAGGTGTGATGGACATGCTCCGGTTTCAGAAATTTACCATCGGCTGGGGTTGGACCTCGGATTACGGATCGTCGGAGAAAGCGGATGAATTTGCCGCGCTCTATAAGTACTCGCCGCTCCACAACATCAAACCAGGGACCAGGTATCCACCTACCCTGGTCACAACCGCGGATCACGACGATCGCGTCTTTCCAGGACATAGCTTTAAGTTCGCCGCTACCTTGCAGGCAGCCCAGGCCGGACCCGCGCCGGTCTTGATTCGCATTGAGACTCGAGCCGGTCACGGCGCGGGTAAACCGACGTCCAAGGTTATCGAGGAGGTAACCGACCAGTGGGCCTTCCTGGTCAAGAACCTCCAGATGAAAATACCGTTCTAGCGACTCTCGCGAATGCCTGGCAGAGCTAGCCGGTTCCTGGCGGACTTACCTCATATTTGGAAAAGAGGTCTTACTCCCGGTTACTGTCCGCTTTGCGAAGGACCGACCGTGTTTATCAAGGAAGGGACCTGGCTCCGGGATCAGCTTCTTTGCCTGCGATGCCGGAGCATACCTAGATTCCGCGCTCTTATCGCGGTCCTGGAAGATCTCTTTCCAAATTGGAGGGACCTCGCCATTCATGAATCGTCGCCCAGCGGCGTATCGTCCGCCAAGATCGCGAGCGAATCCAGGAATTACGTCGGGACCTACTGGTTCCCCGAAATACCTCTTGGAACTATGCATCGGGATTACCGTTGTGAGAACCTGGAGCACCAAACCTTTCCCGATGGCTCCTTCGACCTGGTCATAACGCAAGACGTCTTCGAACATGTTCTCGATCCGGCCCGTGCCTTCGCTGACATCGCGCGGACTCTGAAGCCCAGTGGCGCCCATCTCTTTACCGTGCCCTGGTATTATTGGAAGCCTACCTTTGTCCGCGCCGTCAAGGATGGCGAGGGCGTGAGGCACCTGGCGGAGCCTGACTACCATGTCAATCCGGCCGA
>JBEEHO010000047.1:0-9308 GCA_041167425.1 Verrucomicrobiota bacterium
GCAATCATCGTCGCACTTTGGTTTCGCGACTGGGCCGCGGTCCAATCCACGGGTGATAACGGCGAACAAGTTATCTTCATGGTCGACTGGCATGTGCTCGGCTGGGCGTTCGCCGCGTCGCTCGTCACGGCCCTGGTCTTCGGGATTGCACCGGCCCTTTTCGCCTTGCGCCTTAACGTGAACGACACTTTGAAAAGCGGCGGGCGCGGCGCGACCGGAAGTCGCGGGCATCAACGCTTCCGCCAAATTCTCATCATAGGCCAATTCGCTTTCGCGCTGGTCTTGCTCGCGGGCGCCGGCCTTTTTATCCGCGGCCTCGATGACCTGAACGACCGCCGCTCCGGCTGGGAAGCCACGCAACTCGTCACCGGGAACATGCTGCTTCCCGCGAAAAAATATTCGGACGCGGAGAAAATCACGGCCTTCCATCGGCTCGCCGTGGAACGTCTCGCCTCCTTGCCCGGGGTCGCCTCCGTCAGCATCTCATCGTTCACTCCATTCTTCGATTGGCCGGACACTCGGAAGTTTTTCGTGGAAGGCCGCGAACGTCCTGAGCCGGGGCATGAACCCGCCGCCGGCGTCAACAGCGTAAGTCCACAGTATTTCAACACTGTTACTACCCCCCTGCTTTCCGGACGCGCCTTCAACGGGCGCGATACTGCCACCTCGGCAAAAGTTTTCGTCATTAGCCAGACCACGGCTAAAGGTCTTTTCGGCAACGACGATCCCATCGGCCGTCGCCTCGCGCAGGCGGAGAGTGAGAACCTTCGTTGGGGCGAGATCGTCGGTGTCGTGAGCGACGTAAGAGCAGTGGTCGAGAAGCCCAGCCCGGTCATCTACCAGATCTACCAGCCCATGGCTCAGGAGCCGCGTGCACAAAGCGAGATCGCCGTGCGCACCAATGGAGTTACTCCTTCGTCCGTCGTCGAGAGCATCCGCACGGCAATGGCCGCGCTCGATCAGGACCTTCCCGTGCGCAAGCTCCAGCCCGCGGAAACCACGATCGCCCGGACCATCTATGGGTTAGCTATTCTTCGCAACATCCTCGCTGCTTTCGCCGTGCTCGGACTCGGCCTCGCGTCTCTCGGCATCTATGGCGTCATCGCGCGCACGATGGCCCAACGCGCGGGCGAATTCGCCATTCGCTTTGCCCTCGGAGCTAGCGTCGAAAATATTACCCGCATGGTCCTTGCCTCCGGGGCGAAACTCGCGCTCGTCGGTTCCACCATCGGGCTGCTTGGTGCCTTTGGGGTTTCGCGGCTTCTCGCCGCCGGATTCCCTGGCATGCGGATCAACGGCGCGGTCATCCTTCTCGGCGCCACGCTCCTACTCATAACTATCGCCCTGGTCGCCTGCTGGCTGCCTGCGCGCCGTGCCGGCCGGATCGACGCCATGTCCCTCTTGCGCGCCGAGTAACTCAAGGACCCACAAGGAGAAACTAACTAACGATGAAACACATGAATTCTTCGCCTCTCTTCAAGGCCAGGTTAGCTGGTGCCTGTTGGTTAATGACCTTTATCACGAGCGGATTCGCCATGTGGGTTGGCAGTAAGCTTATTGTATTTGACAACGCTCCAGGCACAGCGACCAACATCCTGACTAACGAGATGTTGTTTCAGTCGGCCACCGCGGCCATGCTCCTATCCGGCGCTTTCTATCTCGGTGTGACCGTGCTCATTTATGAGTTGCTCAAGCCGGTGAACAGGACACTCTCTTTGCTCGCTGCCTTCTTTAGCCTCGTGGGATGCGCCGTCGGCGCTCTAGGTTGCCTCTTTGATCTTGCTCCGTTGGTCCTCTTGAGAGGCGCCGGTCACTTGAGCGTATTCACCTTGGGACAATTGCAGGAGCTTGCACTCGTGCTTCTCAAAGTGCGTCTTGAGGCGAACAATATTGGCCTGGTATTTTTCGGCTTTCATTGCCTCCTGATTGGCTGCCTCATCCTCAAGTCGACCTTTCTCCCGCGGATTATTGGTGCGCTGATGCTATTCGCCGGTTTGGGCTGGCTGACATGCCTGCTACCGCCGCTCGCGGAAAGTCTCGCTCCCTACAATGTCATACCTGGCAGCCTCGGGGAAATATCGCTGACCCTCTGGCTGCTTGTGAAAGGCGTGAACGTGCAGCGCTGGAACGAACAGGCCAGTCGAAGAGTCGTTGTTGCGACTGCGGTGCCTGTGATCGCTACCTGACAATTTAGAAGCATGAACACAGCGACCTCGACCTCGATCAGCCGATTGGAGCCGGCCCAACATACCGCCGCGAAACTCGCCGGCTTCCTTTACCTCTTCACAAACACGACCGCGATAGTTGCCTTCTCCGCCCGCGGGAAACTAATGGTGCCTCACGACGCCGTGCAGACGGCCAGGAACATCGCGTCGTCTGAGCAGCTATTCCGCATCGGTATTGCTTTCGAGTTGATCACGGTGGTAGGCGTTATCATCCTGCTCTGGGCTCTCTACGTCATCCTCAAGCCCATCAACAAGGACGTGGCCTTGCTCGGCGCATTCCTGCGGCTCGCCGAAAACTTCGTCCTTGCGTTCATCACCGTGCACGAGTTTGCCGTCCTGGCCGTCCTGAAGGGCAGCCCGTCCTTGCGGGCGTTTGGCACGCCACAGTTACAAGGGTTAGCCGACACCTTCGTCCGCCTCTACGGCGACACCTTTAACATCGGTTTCCTGTTTCTCGGCCTGGGGTCTGCCGTCTTCAGCTATCTCTGGGTAAAGTCTCGCTACATCCCTCGAGTCCTCGCCGCCTGGGGTATCTTCGCGTCATTAGTCATGGCGCTCATGAGCCTGGCCCTCATTGTCCTCCCCGGTTTATCCGCCATGGGAATGACCTACATGATGCCGATGGGTCTCTACGAATTCGGCCTCGGCTTCTGGCTGCTCCTTAAGGGAATCAAAGCCGCTCCTGTCGCGGCCTAACCTCCTGCTCGCACTCGTGATCGTCAGAAGTCATAAGTCAGTGTTAGCCACTTGCGAGGTCCCTCATGCTCATGATCGTCGACCCCTGCAAGAATGCAGTCTATCATGGATTAGCCGCCAAAATTCCGTATAACCTTCGTTAGGCATGACTCCGTTTGCAGAAGGTATCTGGGTGGACATCGGCCCGGCCCGTATCCTTGGCATGCGGCTCACCACCACGATGACGGTGCTCCGCCTGCTCGATGGAAGTTTGCTTCTTCATTCGCCCCTGCCTTTGACCGACGAGCGCCGCGCCGCGGTTGAGGCGCTCGGACCGGTGGCACACCTCTATGCGCCGAGTCGCTATCATGATCTGCGAATTGGCGAGTGGGCCGCAGCCTTCCCTTCCGCGCGCTTGCACGCCCCGCCGGGTTTGGTGAAAGAGCGCGGCGACCTTCGGATCGATCGCGTGATTGGCTCTGCGCCCGAACCAGCTTTTCTCAACGTGGTCGATGAATTGCTCATCGAAGGTTTCCGCCTCGAAGAGACCGTCCTGATCTACCGTCCAGCCCGAACGCTGGTGGTGGCAGACCTTGTCCACAACGTAGGCCGGCCACAGCATGGGTGGACGAAATTCTACACTCGGACTATGGGGTTTTATGACCGCGTCGCCATGAGCCGCATGCTTCGTTGGGCTGCCTTTTCCGATCGTGCCGCTGCACGCCGCAGCATCGATGAGCTCCTGACGCATCCTTTCGACGCTCTCATCGTCGGGCACGGAACCCCTCTGACCACAGGAGGGCGCGAGGCCCTCGCTGCGGCCTTCCGTTGGCTGCCGCCAGTGAGTCACTAAACCTGCCGCTCCTGATCTTGATTGCCGGCAGGATTAACTCAGGAATTTGGTTGTTGGCTCGTTGTGGTCGCGGGATCGCGGCGCCGGAGTTGCAGACAACGAATGAAATAGAACGCGGCGACAAGGAGGAGGAGTGCGCCCAATCCTATAAGAGTCATGCGCATCGAGTGAATCCGGCAGGCATAGGCGCCGAGGAGTGCGATTCCGGACATGAGGAGAAGGAAGGTGGTTGTCGGCGCTGTTAGGTCGTTGTACCCGGAACACATCGCTCTTATCGCAGACAACAGCATGGCTGCGGCGAGGAAAGCCCCGGCCAGGGAGGCCATGGAACCGGTTTGAAGCAGCGAAATAAAGGTGGCCATGAATGACGCGGTCGCGGCCGCGATGACGATCAATAGAATTGCCAACATTGCGCCAACGTTCAGGCGCGAGAGAAGAGATCCCATCCAGGTGGGAGTTGACGTGATCATGAGGTGACGGCTTTCGATCAAATGCCGGAGACTGTCGAGCTTATTCCAGGAAGCCTAGCGGCCGACGCCCGGATGCCAGAGCCCGGCGGCGACGGCTCCTTCCATGAGGTCGGGAGAACCTTCAACTGCGCCAAGCGCGCAGAGAGATTCCTGGGCTCAGGTAAGCGGCGCACCGTTCGCGACTGCCTTCGATGAAGTCTATGCCCTCGGTGACCACCTCGCATTTCGTGCATGCCCCGGGCGGCAGGAAAAGTCGCGCGTCTCTCGCCTTTAGCACGAGACCGATCAGACTTACTCTCGCGTCAACTCGCGGGCGCCGATGGGGTTCACTGGGACCGTGGCAGTGAAGAAGATCATGCTTATTTCTGCCGCAACGTTTTCAACGCGCCGCCCCACGCGATGAGCTGATCCAGCATCTCGTTAACCGATGTTTCTTTTCGTGAGTCTGGCTTGAACACGCTGTAGTTTTCGAAGTCGGTAAACAGCGAAAGCAAAACCTGATTGCGCACGGTGGCCATTTGCACTTCCGCCAATACCAGGCGCAGATGCTCAACCGCGCGCACTCCGCCGGCGCCGCCGTAGCTGACGAATCCGGCCGCCTTGTTGTTCCATTCGGCGAACAGAAAATCGATCGCGTTCTTGAGCGCGCCGGAGATGCCATGGTTGTACTCGGGCGCGACGAAGACGTAGGCGTCGAACGAGCCGATCTTGGCGGCCCAGGCTTTGGTGTGCGGCTTACTGTATTGCCCCATGCTGGGCGGCGCTGGTTCGTCGAGAAGGGGCAGGTTGAAATCCTTGATGTCCACCAGCTCGAACTGGGCATCGGTCCGCTTTCCCGCGATTTCATGGACCCACTTCGCTACCGCCTCGCCATTTCGCCCCGGGCGCGTGCTTCCAAGAATGATTGCGATCTTTATCATGCGCGAACCTACCTGCGCGCTTTGCCTGTGCCCATACCTTGTTTGTTGGACGGCCATGCTTTTTCGGCATAATGGAATTGCGCAGTGGAACTACGGCACCTGCGATACTTTCTGGCGGTCGGTGAAGCGTTGAACTTCACCAGGGCCGCGGCGCGACTTCGGATCGCGCAACCGGCCTTGAGCCGGCAGATCCAAGACCTGGAGGATGAGCTCGGAGTAAACCTTCTGCGCCGGAGCTCGCGCGGTGTCATGCTGACGGCGGAAGGAAAGCTTTTCCTGGAGGAAGTGCGCGCGCTGTTGAACCAGGCCGAGGAATCGGTGGCACGAGTGCGGGCTGTGGCTCGCGGTGAATATGGTGAGTTGCACATCGGCTACGCCCCGCTTCCGGCGACGGCGATACTACCTCCGGCGCTGGCCGCGTTTCAAAAGGCGGTGCCACGGGTGAAGGTGTTACTCCATGATCTCTCGAGCGATGAGCTCATCGCGGGATTGCGAAACGGAACCTTGGAGCTTGCGATCATGGTCGAGCCCAGCGGCGAGCAAACTGCGGGCATCGCGTTTGAGCTGCTGCGCACGCAGCCCCTGTGCGTGGCGATGACCGGTGCGCATCCCTTCGCCCGGCTGAAATCCATTACGTTAGAAAAGCTGGCGGCTGAACCGCTCGTCGGTTTCCGCCGCAAGGATTACCCCGAGTATCACCGCATTCTCGAGCGCATCTTTGTCCCTATTCATGTTAAACCATGCGTTGCGGTGGAATGCGACAGCGCCAGTTCGCTGATCACTGAAGTGGAGTCCGGGCGCGGCGTAGCTCTGGCGAGCGCGAACTTCAAACTTGTAGCGGGCAAACGCCTGCTCTACCGCCCGCTCACCGGGACGACGGTGGTGGCGTCCGTCGGCATCGCCCGCGCCACAACGGGCGACGTAACACCTGCCGGAGAAAAATTCTGCGAAATCCTGCGGCAAAAATCACGCCGAATGACTGCCCGCGACTCTTGAGCTTGCCTAAGCTCGCCCCGCCCGGCAAAATCGTCGCGTCAGGAGCTCGATGGCACAACTTACCAAAATAGATTTCGCGGTCGGCATTGGCGGCGAGAACGGCCAGGGCATCGCCTCCACGGGGGACATTCTCGCCCGGATCTTCGCGCGCCGCGGGCTTCATCTCAATGCCTACAACGCCTATCAGTCGATCATCCGCGGCGGACACACTTTCCTGACCATTCGCGCGAGCGACGCGCCCGTGCGCAACATGGGTGACAAGATCGACGTCTTCATTCCGCTCAATCAGGACACGATGGATCGCCACCTCCATTTGTTGAAAGCCGGCGCGTGCGCCATCTACGACAACGAGAAAATCACGCCGGGGCAGGCGGCCGATGGCGTGCAGCTTTGCCCGATGCCGATGAAGGAGCTGACCCAGGGCAACAAACTGGCGATCAACACCGCAGCGCTCGGCGCCACGCTTCAGTTGCTCGGCATCGAATCGGAGCCGCTCGAATCGGTCGTGACCCGGCAGTTCAAAAAGAAAGGCGACGCCGTCGTTGCGCAGAATATTTCGATCGCCCGGGCCGGTTACGATTATGCGGCGCAGAATTTCAAAGCGTTTCCCTGGAAGACGCCTGTCGGACCCAAGCCGCTTGGTGTTATCACCGGCAACCAGGCCACTGCAATGGGTGGCGCGGCGGCGGGAGTAAAATTCTATGCGGCTTACCCGATGAGTCCTTCGACCGGCGTGCTGATGTGGATGGCAGCGCACGCGCGGCAGCTCGGCATTATGGTGCGGCAAGTCGAGGACGAGATCGGCGTGATGAACATGGTGATCGGCGCGGCCCACACCGGTTGCCGCGCGATGTGCGCGACCAGCGGTGGCGGCTTTGCCTTGATGTCGGAAGCTATCGGTATGGCCGGCATGATCGAGACGCCAATCGTCTGCGTCGATGTCCAGCGCGCCGGCCCGGCCACTGGTGTGCCGACCAAGACCGAGCAAGGCGATCTCTGGCAGGTGCTCGGCGCGGGGCAGGGCGATTATCCGCGTCTGGTCGTGGCGCCTTCGAGCCAGCTCGATTTATTCCAGACGATTCCGGAGCTGTTCAACCTCTGCGATAAATATCAATGCCCCGGTTTGGTCCTGGCCGATCTGCTTATCTCCGAAGGAACATCGAGCATTGATCCGGACGATCTCGACTTCAATGTGAAGATCGATCGCGGCGAATTAATTTTGCCTAACGGCAACAGCGAAGGTGCGAATCCAGGTAGCGGTTACAATGACAAGGCCTACCTGCGTTTCAAGAACACCGAGAACGGCATCTCGCCGCGCGCTGTGCCCGGTGTCCTCGGTCACATCTTCACCGCGGCCACGGACGAACACGACGAAGACGGCACCATCATCAGCGATGAATTCACTAATCCGCATAAGCGCCGGATGATGGTCGAGAAACGCGGGCGTAAGATGGAAGCTGCGATCAACGACGTTGCTCCGCCAAAGCTTTTCGGCCCTGAAAACGCCGCCGTCACCCTGGTCGGATGGGGATCAACCGGCGGCGTTATTCGCGAAGCCGTCGAGAAGCTCGCTGGCGAAGAAGGGATCGTGGCCAACCAGCTTCAGATAAAATGGATTGTCCCATTCCACGCCGCTGAGATCAGCCGCATCCTTTGGCAGAAGAATGTCATTGTGGTTGAGAACACCTACAGCGGCCAGTTCGCCCGCTATCTCCGGAGCGAGACCGGCTTCGACGCACAAGGTCACATCCGCAAGTATGACGGCGAACCCTTCATGCCCCATCACATCGTCGAAGCCGTCAAAGATCAATTAGCCGGTAAAACGAAACTATCCGTCCCTGTGCACGAGGTGCTGGCGTGAACCGATTACGATCACGATCACGAGCATGAGCACGAGCACGAGCACGAGTGAAAGATATGAGCGCAACAGTTGAACCTGTAGTTACTCCGGCCACTGAGTCTGGTAAGTTAACGAAGGATACCTACCGCGGCCGGATCCATCCCGATTGGTGTCCCGGCTGCGGCGATTTCTCCGTGCTCGCCGCGCTCCAAACCGCGATGTTCGAACTCGGCCTCCAGCCGCATCAGGTCTGCGTCGTCAGCGGTATCGGCTGCTCCTCGAACTTGCCGGGTTACGTCAACACCTATGGGATGCACACGCTGCATGGCCGCTCGCTCGCCGTGGCCACTGGCGTCAAGCTCGGCAACCACGAGTTGAAAGTCATCTGCACCGGCGGCGATGGCGACGGCTTCGGTATCGGCGGCAACCATTTCGTCCACACCATGCGCCGCAACGTCGACCTGACCTACATCGTCATGGACAACCAGATTTATGGCCTGACGACCGGCCAATGCTCGCCCACCAGCGTCAAGGGCATGAAGACCAAGAGCACGCCACACGGCAGCGTCGAGAACCCGATCAACCCGATCCCGATGGCGATTGTTTGCGGTGCGACCTACGTGGCCCGCGCCTTCAGCGGCAAACAGAAACACATGGTCGAAATGTTCAAGGGCGCCATTCAACACAAAGGCTTCGCGCTGGTGGACGTGTTCAGTCCCTGCGTAACCTACAACAAGGACAACACCTACCAGTGGTTCAACCCCCGCGTGAAGATCCTGGAAGAACAAGGCCACGACCCGACCGATTTGCACAAAGCGATCGACCGCGGCTACCAATGGGGCGAAGAAATCCCCATCGGCCTCTTCTGGCGCCGCACCGATCTGGAGACGCTCGAAGAACAAGAACCCGTCCTCCACACCGGCGAAGGTCCGCTGGGTTTTCGCAGCAACCTCAGCATCCCGTCAGAACAGGCGAAAGCGCTGATTAACGAGTTGCTGTAGTTGCTAGCAACGCAACGCGGTCCAGAGTAACGCTGTGAAATGTTGAATGTTTAGACGCGACCCCATCTCCTTCCCCGGCATCCCATCAGACCAGGCGAAGGCGCTAATAAACGAGTTGCTGTAATTTAGGTTCCAAGTTCGCCAGTCTCTTCAGCGCTCGCATCATCGCATGAAATGGCTTAGCAAGATCTTAAGAACGTTAGAAAGTGTCGAGGTTAGAGGCAGTGTGCAATTCATATCGAGACGAAGACATTACAAGTGTGCATACGCGTGCCTTGGACCTTTTGACGCGTGTCGTACGGGAGGCCTACGACGCGCCGCATCCCGA
>JBEEHO010000048.1:0-2965 GCA_041167425.1 Verrucomicrobiota bacterium
GGACCTCGCAGTTGCAACTTGCGCTGTCGCGAAAAGGGATGCGCACGCCGACGGAGGATGCGCCTTGGAACGCGCAAGCGATAGACCGCCCGTGAGGTCCCTCGCCGTCTGCGCGGCTCGGGATGACACGCTTTTCTGATATTCGAGCTTTCACCTTTCTCGCCTCGAAAGCTAAATTCGCTCGGTGGAAACAATCCGGCTCTTCAGGTCGTTAACGCGCGATCAGCGGAACACTTTCCTCGCCTGCTTCCTCGGCTGGGCCCTCGACGCGCTCGATTTTTTTCTCCTCACCTTCGTCTTCTCAGCGGTCGCGCAGGAATTTGGCAAGACGGTCCCGGAAGTGGCCTTCGCCAGCATGCTCACGCTGATGTTCCGGCCGCTCGGCGCACTCCTCTTCGGTTTTCTGGGCGATCGATTCGGACGCCGAATCCCGTTGATGGTCGACATTATTTTTTATTCGGTGATCGAACTCCTGACTGCGTTTTCGCCGAACTTCACCATCTTCCTGATTCTGCGCGCGCTTTTCGGGATCGGCATGGGCGGCGAATGGGGGCTGGGCGCTTCACTTTTGATGGAAACATTGCCGGCGAAAGCGCGCGGACTTTTCTCCGGCATTCTCCAGCAAGGTTACGCTTTTGGATTTCTCCTGGGCGCGATCGTTTACTGGCTCGTCTTCCCACACTTCGGCTGGCGCGGACTCTTCGTGGCCGGGGCGATGCCGGCGCTGCTGGTGATTTTCATTCGCATGAGAGTGCCGGAATCGCCCGCGTGGCAGCGGCAGAAAGTGCGCCTGGCCAAGGCCCCGCTGACGCAGACGATCCGGCAACACTGGCGCCTCTTTCTCTACGCGATTCTGCTCATGACCGCGTTCAATTGCATGTCGCACGGAACGCAGGATCTCTATCCGACATTCCTGCAAAAGCAGTGCGGTCTCGATGTTTCGCAAGTGAGGAACGTCACCATCATTTACAGTCTCGGCGCCATTTGCGGCGGCACCATTTTCGGCGCGCTCTCGCAAACCTGGGGGCGTCGCCGTTCGATCATTACGGCCGCGGCGATCGGCCTCGTCTTGATTCCGGCGTGGATTTTTTCGCCTTCGCTGGGATTGCTCATCGCGGGTGGTTTCTGCATGCAATTCATGGTGCAAGGCGCGTGGGGCGTGGTGCCGGTGCATCTGAACGAATTGTCGCCTCCGGAACTTCGCGGCACGTTCCCGGGTTTCGTTTATCAGCTTGGGAATTTGTTCGCGGCGCCCATCGCCGTGGTCGAAGCGAAGCTCGCGGAAAGTTTCCCGACGGCGACCGGCGGCGCGGGTTACGCCAGTTCGCTTGCCTTGGTGACGCTAGTTGTGTTTGTCGTGCTGATCACGTTCGCTGCCATCGGCAAGGAAAAGCGCGGGATCGAATTCTAGCTCTACATCTTTAGTTGCCATGCTCGGACGAGGTCGAGGCAGAATCGGTCGCGGTCGCGGGAGGACGATAAGTCCCTTTTCCATAGCGTTCGTCGACGATCGCCTCCGCAATCTTATCTGCGAGCTCGTCGCGATAGCTGGCACTTCTTGCGCCCGCGCCTTCCTTTCGATTGCTCAAAAATCCGCACTCGACCAGCACCGCGGGATAAAGCGCCTTGCGTAAGACTCGAAAGTTGGCCGTCTTCACTCCTCGATTGGCGGAGCCGGGGATGGTCATCAGATGTTGCTGAATCCGATATGCGAGGTTGCGCGCGATCGGCGAATGATAATAAGTCTCGAACCCGTGAATGCCGCGGCGGCCCGAATCATTGAAATGCACGCTGACGAAAACGGCATTCTTTTGCCGGTTTGAAATGGCGGCCCGTTCATCGAGCGGGATAAAATCGTCGCTGGAGCGAGTCATGATGGTATGAAATTGCGATTCGCGCAGCTTGCGAGCGAGGCGCATCGCCACATCGAGATTCGCATCTTTTTCCGCGCCGCCAAAGCGACGGAAGGCGCCCTTGTCTTTGCCGCCGTGGCCTGCATCCACCACGACCGTCGTGAAGGTGCGGGAAGTATCTTTAACCTGCGTTTGCGAAACCGAACCGCAGCTGGCGAGCAAGCCGCACGTGACCGGCATCAAAGCGTAAAGGAATATTCGCCGCATGCGCACTCCATAGCTGAAAGCGATCATCGTGCCACAGATTTTTCCCGCAGGCTCACCGTTTGCGGCAGGGCGCTAGTTGGATGACATTTTATCCTGCACGTCGCACGGCGCAGAGGCTGCACGCCAAAAACCGCTTGTTTTTTCCACATGCCAAACTAAAGGCCTTTACCTGATTTATGCTTACTCGATTCGCACTTCTCCTGTTGCTTTTGGCGCTCGGTTTATCCGCCTGTAAGAAGCCTGCGACTGCAGCCAATGCCAACGCCGCTCCAAACCAGACAACCGCCGCCAGCGCAGTTACGCCCGGGCCTTCCAGTGCAGCCGCCGCGACACCACCGACCGTCGCCCCGGCGATTACCAAACCCGCGGTCGATCAAAACGCCCAGGTCGTGATTTTTGGTTACCACCGTTTCGTCAATAACGTCCGGCGGCCTGACACCGAGATTACTCCGCAGGCGTTTGAAGCGCAGATGCAGGAGTTGAAGAACAAAGGAATTGCCGTCATCCCGATGCAGGATTTTCTGGCCTGGCGGCGTGGCGAAAAGGCGATTCCAGCCAGGAGCGCGGTCATCACTTTCGACGACGGCTGGAAATCTCAACACGAAGTCGCGTGGCCGATCCTGAAGAAATTCAATTATCCCTTTACGCTCTTCATTTACACGGAAGGGATTCGTCCGGGGCATTTCAGCGGGGGAGAATCGATGAGCTGGGATCAGCTCGCGGAGATGCGCGACGCCGGGGTTGATATTCAGGGGCACACCGCGACGCACCAGGATTTGCGCCGGCCTTACGACAAGGTGGCCAAGAAAAAATTGAGCCCGCCGGAATATGAGCAATGGCTCGAG
>JBEEHO010000049.1:0-16540 GCA_041167425.1 Verrucomicrobiota bacterium
TCAAGACATTGACCGAAAGCCTGGCGGCGTCGAATGTGGAGGCGGAAGTTTTTCGCCGGAAATATTCGGACCTGCAGTTGCGCATGGAAGCGCTTGGTCTCGACGCGGCGAACAAGGATCGCGCGAAGATCGAGCAGCGGTTGCTGAGCGCGGTCTCCGATCTGCAATTGGTGCAGAAGGAAAGCGAACAGTATCGCGATCAGGTGTTGCGGTTAAGCGAGGCGATTTTGCATCTGCTCAAGACCTCGACGGGAGGCGATGCGCAGGCGCGGATGGAAGTGGAAACGCAGTTGCGCAGCATGAACGAGCTGATCGCGAAAACGGAGAACGCTCCGGCGGAGACGGCGACGTTGATGGACGGCAGCGTGATCAGCGTGAAGGAAGAATGGTCGCTGGTGGTGGGCAATTTCGGGGAAAAGCAGGGAGTGAAGATGGGAATGCCGCTGCGGGTGATGCGGGGAGACAAGCGGATTGCGACGCTGCGAGTGGTGGATGTGCGCCAGAAGATTTGCGGCGCGGTGATTCAAGAAATGGGTTCTGAGAAAATAAAAGTGGGCGACCGCCTCCAGGCGGATGCCCGCCAAAATGTGAGTTTGAAATAGGAATTTAAATGCAAGTTATCTCGACATATCGGTACGCGAAGATTTCGGCCTTCAAGGTAAGGGAAGTCACGCGCGCGATTCAGGGGCTGCCGGTTTCGGCAGCGCTCGATCTCGTCGCGTTCAGCCCCAAAAAGGCGGCCGGCTTCATCGCGAAAACATTGAAGAGCGCAGTCGCGAACGCTGAGAACAACGCGAATCTCCGGGTCGATGGCCTGGTCGTGAAGGAAGCGACGGTGGGTGAGGGACCGACCCAGAAGCGCATGATGACGCGCGCTCGTGGAAGTGGCAGCCGCATCCTGAAGCGCAGCGCGCATATCCGGATCATTTTGACCGACGAGATCGAGATCAAGACGCGCGACAAGAAAAAGGGCGGCAAGAAATCGGGAGGAAAGAAGAAGGCTCACGCGAAGAGCACAAAGGCCACCAAGGAAAGTAAGACTGCGGACGAGCCGAAGTCAGAAGCCAAAGAATAATTTATGGGACAAAAAGTTAATCCGATTGGTTTTCGTCTCGCGGTGAATCGCGACTGGCGTTCGAAGTGGTACGCCTCGCCGCAGGAGATGCCGGCGTTTCTGCACAGCGATCTCAAGATTCGCAATTACGTGAAGAAGAAACTCCAGTTCGCCGCCGTCTCGAAGATCGTGATCGAGCGGGCGTGGAACAGTATTCGCGTGACGATTTACACGGCGCGGCCCGGGATCGTCATTGGTCGCAAAGGCGCGGAGATCGAGAAGATGACCGAAGAGATCTCGAAGATGGCGCAGGGCAAGCAGATCAAGATCGACATTCAGGAAATCAAGACGCCGGAGCTCGATGCGCAGCTCGTGGCGGAAAACGTGGCGCTCCAGATCGAGCGCCGTATTGCCTACCGCCGCGCGATGAAAAAAGCGGTGCAGGTGGCGATGGATTTTGGCGCGCAGGGCATCCGCTTGCGCAGCTCCGGCCGGTTGAACGGCGCGGAAATTTCGCGCTCGGAGTGGTATCGCGAAGGCAAGGTGCCGTTGCACACACTTCGCACGCCCATCGACTACGGTTTCGCGGAAGCAAACACAGTGTACGGCAAGATCGGCGTGAAATGCTGGCTGTGTAAGAAAGAAGAGCCGGTGGCCGAGACGCCTGCGGTTCTGCCGCCGCCCCCCGAGCCAGCCCAGGTTTAAATTTTTTTAGGAGACTGTTATGCCATTGATGCCAAAACGCGTGAAGTACCGGAAGACCCAGCGGGGCAGCCGGAAGGGGACCGCTTCGCGCAATCTGCGAATCGATTTCGGCGAGTTCGGCTTGCAGACGCTCGAGCGCGCCTGGATCACGAACACGCAGATTGAAGCCGCGCGCGTGGCGCTAACCCGCAGCATGAAGCGCAAAGGCAAACTTTGGATCCGCATTTTTCCGGATAAGTCGGTTACGTCGCGTCCGCCTGAAACTCGAATGGGCAAGGGCAAGGGCCAGCCGGAATATTGGGTGGCGACGGTCAAGCCGGGTAATATTTTGTTCGAATTGGATGGCGTGACGGAATCGGTTGCCCGCGAATCGCTCCGGCTCGCGGCGGACAAATTACCGGTCCGGACGAAATTTCTGACCCGACACCACGTGGCCGCAGCCTAACGAGTTTATGAAATTCAAAGAAGTTTCAGAGATGAGCAGCGACGAGTTGATGACGAAAAAGCGCGATATGCGGCAGGAAAGTCTGCACCTCCGTTTGCAGCAGCAGAGCGGACAGCTGGAACAGCCAAGCCGGTTGAAATTATTGCGCCGCCAGGTGGCGCAAATCGAGACAGCTCTGTCGCAGCGCGCGGCGAAGGCGGAAAAGAAATAGCATTTTATGGCCGAAGAAAATCAGGAAGCAGCGAGCACCAGCGCGATCGAACAGACCCGCGGCGCGCGAAAGACGCGCACCGGCGAGGTCATTTCGAGCGGGATGAACAAGACAATCATCGTCCGCACGGTGACCCGCGTGCCGCACGCAAAATTCGGCAAGATCGTAAAGCAGATGAAGAAGTTTTACGCGCACGATGAAGAGAACAAGGCCAAGGCCGGAGACACCGTCCGGATCATGGAAACACGGCCGTTGAGCAAATTGAAGCGCTGGCGGCTGGTGGAAGTGGTGCAGAAGTAGAGGAAGATTTTTATGGTTTACCTACGATCCAGACTCGACGTGGCCGACAACAGCGGCGCCCGCATGGCGACGATGATTGGCGTGATCGGCAAGGGAACCGCGCAATCGGCCGGCATTGGTGATGTAATCGTGGCCAACGTGAAAGAAGCGAGCGCGACAGGAACGGTAAAAAAAGGCGAGGTCGTCCGCGCCGTGCTGGTACGGACCCGCCATCCCATCAAGCGTGGAGACGGTTCGATTCTCCGCTTCGATAACAACGCGATCGTCATCATCGACAAAGATCTCAATCCGCGTGGCACCCGTATTTTCGGGCCGGTCGCGCGCGAATTGCGGGAACGCAATTTCATGAAAATCGTCTCGCTCGCTCCGGAAGTTTTATGAACCGCATCAAACTGCACGTCCGCAAAGGCGACAACGTCGAGGTCATCTCCGGGAATTTCAAAGGTTCCTCCGGCAAGGTGCTCGAAGTGATCGCGCGCAAAGAGCGCGTGCTGATCGAAGGCGTGCGGATGATCAAGAAACATCTCAAGAAATCGCAGGACAATCCGCAGGGAAAAATTGCGGAGCGCGAAGGTCCGATTCACATCTCGAATGTGAAGGTGCTCGAACGCGGCGAAAAAGCGACGGCGAAGGGCAGGGGAAAGAAAAAGGCCACGAAGGAGAAGGCTCCAAAAAGCAAGGGGTCCAGGGAAAAGGAAGCGAAAGAAGAATAGGCCTGACGCATGAAGAACGAATTTTATCAGGATTACAAAGAGCGCGTGATGCCGGCGTTGCAGAAGACGCACGGTTACAAGAACCCGCATCAGGTCCCGAAGGTGGAGAAGGTCGTGGTGAACACTTCGGTCGGCTCGCAATCGGACGTGAAGCAGGCGCTGGAAGATGCGAAGGCCGAGCTGGCTTTGATTACCGGCCAGAAGCCTTCCGAGACCCGCGCGAAAAAGAGCATCGCCAATTTCAAGCTGCGCCAGGCCCAGGCGATCGGGGCCAAAGTGACGTTGCGGGGAGACCACATGTATGAGTTCCTCGAACGCCTGATCAAAGCGGCGCTTCCGCGGATTCGCGATTTTCGCGGCGTCTCGCCCAAGGGTTTCGACGGCCACGGCAACTACACGCTCGGCGTTTCGGACCAGGCCATTTTCCCCGAGGTCGAGCTTGATAAAATCAAGCGCAACATCGGATTTGATGTTACCATCGTCACCACCGCGCGGACGAACGAGGAAGCCAAATCGCTCTTGAGCGAGATGGGAATGCCGTTCAGTGACCGGGCCAAGAAGCCCGTCGCAGCCGCGCCAGCCGAAGCCACCGAATCCAAATGAGTACTGTGACCGATCCTATTGCCGACCTTCTCGCCCGCGTGCGCAATGCCGCGAACGCGCAGAAGACTGAGATGTTTGTTCCGTACTCGAAGATCAAGGCGGAGATCGTGCGCATCTTGAAGGACGAGGGCTACATCACGGATTACTCGGTCGATACGGAAGCCGCGCATCCGCGAATCAAGATCACGAACAAGATCGCCAACCGCACCAGCGCGATCACCGGCCTGAAGCGCGTGAGCCGTCCGGGTTTGCGCCGTTACGTCGGCGCGCAGGAAATCCCGCGTGTCCTCGGCGGCATGGGCGTTTCGATTCTTTCCACGCCTCGCGGGATCCTTTCGGGGCGCGAAGCGAAAAAACAAAACGTGGGAGGCGAGCTGCTGGCTTACATCTGGTAGCGGAATTTTATGTCACGTATCGGAAACAAAGCGGTCGAGATTCCCGACAAAGTGAAGGTGAACATCGGAGCCGATGGCGCCGTCGCGGTGGAGGGTCCGAAAGGCAAATTGAGCTGGAACCTGCCACGCGAAATCAGGGCGAGTGTGAAGGATAATCGCGTGTCAGTCGTGCGCGATGCGGAGACGCGGAGTGTGAAAGCGCTGCACGGTCTCTCCCGCAGTCTCGTGCACAACATGGTCCTGGGCGTGAGCGAGGGTTTTTCGAAAAACCTCGAGATCGAGGGAGTCGGTTTCAAGGCAGCGGTCCAGGGATCCAACCTCAATCTCGCCCTGGGAAAATCTCATCCGATTTTGTTTCCCATTCCGAAGGAAATTAAGATCACCGTGACCGATAACACCAAGATCGCGATCGCGGGCATCGACAAAAAATTAGTCGGCCAGGTGGCGGCAGACATTCGCCGGTATTACCCGCCCGAGCCTTATAAGGGCAAAGGCGTGCGTTACGCGGGCGAAATCGTTCGCCGCAAGGAAGGCAAAACCGTTCAATAGTTATGGCAGCGCGCGATCGTAAAGAAATCAGGCACCGGATTCACACGCGGATCAGGAAACGCGTCAGCGGCACGGCGGAGCGCCCGCGTCTCGCCGTCCATTTTTCGGGCAAGCATGTTTACGCGCAGGTGATCGACGACGATGCTGGCCGGACGCTCGCCTCTGCTGCGACCACGGAAGAAAAGCTCGCCGGCAAAACCACGGCGCACGCGAATCTCGCGTCGGCGGAAAAAATCGGCAAAGCAATTGCCGAACGCCTGCTCTCGAAGAAAGTCGACAAGGTCATCTTCGACCGCGGCGGATTTCTTTATCACGGAAAAGTGAAAGCTCTCGCGGATGCGGCGCGCGAAGGCGGACTCAAATTTTAGAACATCATGGCACAACCACACAGCGGCGGCGGGAGACGGCAGGAACGCCAGACGGATAAGAGTTCAGCGGCGAGAGGTGACACGACCGAGAAGGTCGTCTTCATCAATCGTTGCGCGAAGGTCGTCAAAGGCGGCCGGCGTTTCAGCTTCAGCGCCCTGATCGTCGCGGGCGATCACGACGGCAAGGTGGGCGTGGGATTTGGCAAGGCCAACGAAGTCGCCGAGGCGATCCGGAAAGCTTCCGAAGCCGCGCGCAAATCGATGGAAAAAATGTCGCTGCACGAGAACACCATTCCGCACGAGACGATCGGCGAATACGGTGGCGGACGGGTTTTGCTGCGTCCGGCTTCGCCCGGAACGGGTGTGATCGCGGGCGGCGGCGTTCGCGCGGTGGTGGAAGCAGTCGGCATCCGCGATGTCCTCGCGAAGTCACTCGGCTCCAGCAATCACTCGAACGTGGTCAAGGCAACGATTGAAGCATTGCGCGCTCTGCGCCGGCGCGATGAAATTTTGAAGACGCGCGGCATTCGCGTGACTGAGCGGAAGGAAGTGGAACAATCATGATCCGGCTGCACAATATGCGGACGCGGCCGGGCTCGAAGCATCGTGTGAAGCGGCTCGGCTGCGGCGAAAGCTCGGGCCACGGCAAGACGAGCGGCAAAGGGCACAAGGGCCAGAAGGCGCGTTCGGGCGGTAGCCTGCGTCTCGGATTCGAAGGCGGCCAGATGCCGTTGATTCGGCGCCTGCCGAAGCGCGGCTTCAATAATGCCGCGTTCCATAAGACCTACGCCATCGTCAATTTGAGCGACCTGAGTTCCTTCAAGGAAGGCACGATCGTGAACGAGCAACTGCTGCGCGATTCGAAATTGATCCGCGGCAACGGAGCGGGACTAAAAATTCTCGGAGGCGGCGAATTGAAGCACGGTCTGACAATCGAAGCCGACAAAGTCAGTGCTTCGGCACGGGAGAAAATCGAAAAGGCCGGGGGCAGTGTGACCATGCGCGCAAAACCTGAGCAGGGTCCTCGCGTCGCGGACGAACCCTCGCAACCGGCGGGCGCCGCGGAGACCGAAACGAAGGCAGCTCCCAAGACCAAGGTTCAGAAAAAGCCAGCTTCGAAAAAGAAGACGCCCGCCAAACCCGCGTCGAAGAAAAAATCATCGGGCAAGAAGTAGTTCTCCGGTTGCTCACGAATTTTTAGGCGATGGTTTCGGCGTTTCTCAATACCCTCAAGATACCGGAACTGCGTCGCCGGATTTTGTTCACGCTGGCCGTGATCGTGATCGTGCGTCTCGGCGCTGCCATCACCACGCCGGGCGTCAACCAGGCGGTGATCCAGGAATGGTTCCGCACTTCGCTCACGGAAAAACAGGGCGGCAACGTCGCGGCGCTCTTCAATTTATTCAGTGGCGGCGCGCTGGAAAACTGTGCGATTTTTTCGCTCGGGATCATGCCCTACATCAGTGCATCGATCATGCTGCAATTGCTCACCGCGGTCATTCCGCAACTGGGGCGATTGGCCAAGGAAGACGGCGGGCGCCAGAAGATCATGCAATACACTCGGTACGCGACCGTGTGTCTTTGCCTCGTGCAAGCGTACCTGCTCGCCGTTTCTTTTCAGCACCCGGAATCGTATCACACGATGCTGCCTGGGATCACTGAGACGACCCAGAACCTGGGGATATCGCTGGTGGACGATCTGGGGATGGGCTTTCGCCTCATCACCGTTCTGTCGCTCACCACAGGGACATTGTTTTTAATGTGGCTGGGCGACCAGATCACGGAGCGTGGAATCGGGAACGGCATCTCGCTCATCATCACGGTCGGCATTGTCGCGCGTCTGCCTGCCGCGCTTGCGCAAGCGTGGAAGACCTTCGTGCCTTCCGGTGAAACGGGAACGAGCCAGGTAAATCCGGCCATCCTTGTCCTGATGATCGCTTTTCTTTTCATCGTGATCGCAGCGGTCATTGCCGTCACGCAGGGGGTGCGGAAAATCACGGTGCAATACGCCAAGCGCGTGGTGGGCCGGAAAATGTACGGCGGCCAGACGCAATACATGCCGCTCAAAGTGAATTATGCCGGCGTCATGCCGATCATCTTCGCCTGGGCGTTGCTGCTCTTTCCGGCGACCATTGTGGGTCTTGCCTTCAAGAATAGCCGGACCGCGCAGACCATCGCCAACATGCTTTCGTCGGGCTGGCTTCATTACGTTGTCCTGGCAGCGATGATTTTCTTCTTCAGTTATTTCTGGGTAGCGACGCAATTCCAGCCGGCGCAGATCGCGGACGATCTCAAGAAATACGGCGGCTACATTCCCGGGGTGCGCCCGGGCAAACCGACGGCGGATTTTCTCGATCACACGATGACGCGGCTTACCTTTGCCGGCGCGATTTTCCTCACCATGATCGCCATTCTGCCCAGCTTGCTCAGCAAGGGTTTGAATGTTCCCACGATCACCGCGCAATTTTTTGGCGGGACCAGTCTTTTGATTATTGTCGGCGTCATTCTCGACACGATGCGACAGGTGGAGACCCATCTCATCCAGCGCCATTACGATGGCTTTCTGCGCAAGGGCCGGATCCGCAGCGGACGTTTCGATCGCGCGAGTTATGCGCGCGGCGACGCGGTCCGCGGGAGCACACTGATGTGGCTGTACGTCGCCATCGCGGTGCTGGTGATCGGCGGGGTCGCGTTCTTTCTCTACGGACACTGAGTGAAAAGACGATTGGTGCTTTTGGGCGCGCCGGGTTCCGGAAAGGGAACTCAAGCCGAAATGATCACCCGGCAATTTGGCATTCCGGTGACCTCGCCGGGTGCGATCCTGCGGCGCGAACGAGATCTGGGCACACCGCTGGGATTAGAGACGGCCGGCACCACGCAGCATGGCGGGTTGGTTTCCGACAAGATCATCGTCGAGTTAATCGAAGACTGGTTGCGCCTGCATGGCGGCCATGGCTTTGTTTTCGATGGCTTCCCGCGCACGATCCCGCAGGCGGAAAGTCTGCAAAGCATTCTCGTGCGCCATCGGACGCCGCTTGACCTCTCGATCTGGCTGGATGTTTCTGAGCAAACGGTAGCTGATCGCATCGCGAGCCGGCTTCAATGCCAGAGCTGCGGATTCACCACCAGTCTCTCGAGCGGGAATTTTGCCGAACGTCCAGTCTGTCCGTATTGCGATGGCCCGCTCGTCCGGCGGAACGACGATGACGTGGAAGTGCTGAAGAAGCGGCTGGAGGAATTCAACGCGAAGACGCAGCCGCTGGCGGCCTTCTACCAAAAGTCGGGGACGCTCCGCAAGATCGATGGAAATCGAGACCGCGACGCCGTTTTCAGCGATATCTCCCGGCTGATCGAGCAATCGGCATGATCCCGATCAAGACCGCAAAAGAGATTGAGAAAATGCGGCAGGCTTGCCGCACCGCGAGTGAAATTCTTGACCGGGTGAGCGAGCTGATCCGGCCCGGGATCTCGACCAAGGAAGTGGACGAGGCCGCGGCGGATCTCATGCAGGAAGCCGGCGTGCGCAGCGCGTTTCTGGGGTATCGAATCGGACATCGCGTGTTTCCCGGGAATATTTGCATCTCACTCAATGACGAGATCGTGCACGGCATTGGCAGCCAGCGCCGCATTCAATATGGCGACATCGTCAAGCTGGACATCGGCGTGATCGAGGACGGCTGGGTGGGGGATACCGCTTACACCGTTCCAGTCGGCATGATCGACGAACGCACGGAGCGTTTGCTGCGAGTAACCCAGATCGCGTTGAAACGTGCGATCGAGACTGCCCTGGAAGGCGTCCGCCTCGGTGATGTTTGCTCGGCGATCGAGGCGGTGGCGGTGACCGACGGATTTACCGTAGTGCGCGAATTCGTCGGGCACGGCGTCGGCAGGAAATTACACGAAGAGCCGCAAGTGCCGAATTACGGAAAGCCGGGAAGCGGCCCGCGGTTGAAGGCGGGCATGACGCTGGCGATCGAGCCGATGATTAATTCCGGCACTGCATCCGTCAGACTTCGCGATGACGGCTGGACCGTTTGCACGGCGGACGGCATGCCGTCGGCTCATTTCGAACACACGGTCTTGATCACGAAGGGCGAGCCCGAAATCCTGACATGGCGCGGAAAGACGCAATTGAAGTAGAAGGCAAGGTCCTCGAGCTTTTGCCCAATACGATGTTCCGCGTGGAGTTGCCCAACGGCCATCGCATCCTTGCTCATATTTCCGGAAAAATGCGCCTTCATTTCATTCGTATCTTGCCAGGCGACAAAGTTATGCTAGAGGTTTCACCCTACGATTTGTCGAAGGGGCGGATTACGTATCGCCAGAAGTGACAACGCGGAGCCGATCTCCGCGTTTTTCGTCTCGCCGAATCCTTAAGTTATGAAAGTTCGACCATCAGTAAAAAGACTTTGTGTGGCGTGCAAGATCGTGAAGCGCAAGAATGTTGTGCGCGTGATCTGCACCAATCCCCGGCATAAACAACGCCAGGGATAAGAAGAGGTCGCAAACCAGAGATCAGATTTTTTTGATATGCCCAGACTATTAGGAGTTGAGATTCCGGCGGATAAACGCATCGAGGCGTCGCTCACTTACATTTACGGGATTGGCCCCAGCACCGCGAAGCGTGTCCTGGAGCAGACCAACATCGATCCGAACCTGCGCGCCAAGGACCTCACGCCGCATCAGATCAACGAAATCATCCAGATGATCACCGGCAACAAAATGCTGATCGAAGGCGATCTTCGCCGGGAATTGCAGAGCAACTTGAAGCGGCTCCAGGCCATCAATTGCTATCGCGGCATCCGGCATCGCCGCGGTCTGCCGGTACGGGGGCAGCGCACTTCCACCAACGCACGGACGCGCAAAGGCCCGCGCAAAACAGTCGGCGTCATTCGCAACAAGGACGCGAAAGCCGGCAAGGTTTAAAATTTAGGATTTATCATGGCTGATTCAGAAGAAAAGAAACCCGCGAAACCGAGCAGCGCGGACAAACCGAAGGCGAAAACGCCAAAAGCGAAGCCGGCCGAAACCGACTCCGTTGCCACGCCCGCGGCGGAAGCGCCGGCGCTCGTTTCTGACGCTCCCGCCACTGCTCCTGAGCAACCTCAGGCGCCTGTAGCCGCAGCCGCGGAAGCACCGGCCAAACCGGCGAAAAAACCAAAGACGAAGAAAGAGGAAGCGCCAGTCGAAGCGCCCAAGGAAAATCTCTCGCTCGATCCGAACGACGTCGAGAAGCCGAAAATCGTCAAGGCCAAGGGCAGCAAGAATGTCCACACCGGCATCGCCCATGTGCTCTCCACTTTTAATAACACCATCGTCACCATCACCGATCTCAAAGGGAACGTGATCGGCTGGTCGAGCGCCGGCAAAGTTGGCTTCAAAGGCTCCCGCAAAAGCACCGCTTACGCCGCGCAAATGGTGGCGCAGGACGCTTCCCGCCAGGCCATGGGCCATGGCCTAAAGGAAGTCGAAGTGCTCGTCCGCGGGCCGGGCGCCGGCCGCGAATCCGCCGTGCGCGCACTGCAGGCCATCGGCCTCGATCTCACCGTCATCCGCGACGTTACGCCGGTCCCTCACAACGGCTGCCGTCCTCCGAAACAGCGCCGCGTGTAAATTTTCTACTTCCTACTTCTACTTTCCACTTTTTTTCCCATGGGCAGATACACCGGACCGAAAACCAAAGTCAGCCGCCGCTATGGAGTGCCGCTCTTTGGACCAGCAAAAGCACTCGAGCGTAAGAATTACCCGCCCGGAATGCACGGGCCGAAAGGCTCGCGCCGCAAGCAATCCGATTACGCGATCGCCTTGGGCGAAAAGCAGAAGCTCCGGTACCAGTACGGCCTGCTCGAGAAACAATTCCGCCGGATCTTCCAGACCGCCCTGCGCAAACGCGGCGTCACCGGCGAGACGCTGCTCCAGCTTTTGGAAACGCGGCTCGATAACGTCGTCTTCCGCCTCGGCCTCGCGAATACGCGGAGCGGCGCGCGGCAATTGGTCTCGCACGGCCACGTCCAGGTGAACGGCCGGAACGTCAACATCGCTTCCTTCAACTGCAAAGCCGGCGACGAAGTGATGGTGAAAGACAAACCGAAATCCCGCCAGCTCGCCTTGCGCAATCTCGAGCTCACCCAAATCGCGCCCGTGCCCGATTGGCTTGTCGCCAATCGCGACGCGCTCAGCGGCAAAGTTTCGCGCATTCCGACGCGCGACGAAATGCAGCCGATGGTCAACGAGCAGTTGATCGTCGAGTTGTATTCCAGGTAGGTGGATCGCGCGCTCCGCCGCGCGACATCTTTTCTCTGCGGGCGACGTCTCACTCATCGCGCGATCCACCAATAAATTCCCGTCTTGCCGCCTACAGTCCCGCCTTGGGTAGATAAATCTCCGACCTGTTTTCAGTCTCATTTCGGTTTGTTTTTTCTTGGTTTAGCTCACTTTGCTGACGCGGGGGTTAAGGAGGCGACCGAAGAGGCGGCGGCATTGCTTTCCCTGGGCGACGGCCGCGAAAACCAAGCCAAGGAAACCGCAAACCAAGGCTGGATTTATGAAAACCAAGCCAGGTTGCCGGCAATTCTGGCCGGGATTCTGAAAACCTTGGTCAGGTTTAGGACAAACTTGACCAGCTTCGCGATATTTCTGGTCAGGTCTTCGGAAAACCCGGCCAATCCGGCGGCGACCTTGGCCGGGTTTTCGGAAATCCGGTCAAGATTGCGGCAGAGCTGACCAGGATCGGGAGAAACCTGGCTTGGTTTTCCATTTTCCAAGTCCGGGTTGCCGCAAACCAAGCCAGGAAAATCGGTGTTTTGGCGCCGGTTGGTCAATATCAATGCCGTGAATGTTGTTGGCCAGATGCGATTGGTATTCGTAGTTTCTCTCGCACAAAACGCTTTGGAAAAGTATTGAGGCAGGGTTGCGTGACGCCGACGAGTATTCGGCGGCGACCAAGGCGATTCAACGGGACGAAGAACTTTCTTCGGGCTCCGCAGGGGGGCGTGCGCACTCCGAGGTCATGCAGACCGCAAGCCGTGCCATCGGATGCGAGTAATTTACCACCGGGATACCGATGGTGTAGAGGGGCTTGTGTCAAGCGCCTCTACATTTCGAGAAGTTCGAGCGCTTTACCGTAGCTGCGGCGCTGGAGGAAGTGACGCAGCTCGGGATCGATCGCGGAGGGCAACTGGTGTGCGAGTTGCTCGATCCTTTCGGAGACGGCTTGCAGGCGTTCGGTGTGCCGGGTGGGATCGCGGCGGCTTTCTTCGTCGGCGATGATCGTGAGGCGCTCGCGCAGGGCTGCGGCCAGGTCGGCCAGGATTTTTTCCATCGGTAAAAGCTTGAAACGCCGAGCGGTTTCGCGCAAGCGTCCATTCATGGGAGCGAGTCCGGCGAAAAAGATCCTGGTGGTGGACGATGACGTGGCGCTGATGCGGGTAACGCGCGAGGCGCTGACCTCGTTCCTGCGCTGCGAGGTGGATACGTCGCCCAATCCGGAATACGGCTTCGAGCTCGCGCTGAAGAAAACTTACGATCTGCTGATTTTCGATTTCTCGATGCCGATGATCGACGGAGCGATGCTTTTTTTCCTGATCGGCAAGGTCTATAACAATGCCGCGCCGCCGCGGATCGTGCCGCCGCTCCTGCTGGTGACGGGCAAAGGGGAGGAGAAGCGCGCGCAGGAGCTCCTAAAGGAGGCGGGGGTGCGGGGACTGGTCGCGAAGCCGTTCGCGGTCAGTCGCCTGATCGAGAAGGTGCGGGAATGTTTGCCGGGAATCGAGACAATCGGCACGGCATAGCGCGCGATCCGCCGAGCGGCAGTCGGATTAGGAGCTGGCGGGGCCGGCTTCCTCGATGAGTTGGCGCTTGGCTTCGATCCAATCGTGCGCGGAATCTCCCGCGAGCGAAAGCTCGAGGCGACGTTCGGCGATGAAATAGGCGCGAATGCGAATCTCTTCGTCGGACGGCCCCGCGGGCCCGGCCGGCGAAGCGGCTTGCGCAGACGAGGCCGCCTTTGCGGCTTTTTTCCTGGGCGTGGTCTTTTTCTGCTTGGAATCGGATGAGGCGGCTTTGGCCTTCGCCTTGGGCACTACGATGCGCTCCGGGGCGGGAGCCGATGGTGCCGAGTCGGCTGGATTATCTGAGCCGGCTTGTTTTTGCTGTTCGATTTTAGGTTTGCGGGCCACGTCTTTTGCCTCCGATTGATTGCCAAACCGAATACCGACGGGACAGCTTGTTGCAAGCGGATTCTGCAAACCGGTTGCGTGAAGGGGAAAGTTCGAGACCGTGCTGCCATGCGACATTTTGTTTTCCGCTGGATTATCACCACCGTGGCGGTGATGATCGCGCCGGTGTTCATCAGCGGTATTCGATATGATACGTGGCCATCGCTGATCGGCGCCGCCCTTCTCCTGGGCATCCTGAATGCATTTGTGCGTCCGGTGCTGCTGATCCTGAGCGCGCCATTGATTTTGCTGACGCTCGGATTTTTTATCCTGATCATCAACGCGCTGATGTTGCGTTTCGTGCCGAGCATGGTGATCGGCTTTCACGTGGACAGTTTCGGCAGCGCGTTCTGGGGCGCGTTTCTGATCAGCATTATCAGCTGGATCCTGAGCGCCTTTTTTCGGGGAAGCGATGGACGCGTTCATGTCCTCACGCATCACACCCAGATCAAACGCGTGGAAGGCCGCGTGGTCGATCCTTTGGAAGACAGGCGCAAATGACCTATTGCCTCGGGATGCTTTGCCGCGCCGGCGCGGTGTTCTTGTCCGATTCCCGCACGAGCGCGGGAATGGATAATATCACCATGTGCAGCAAGATGCGGATCTACGAGAAGCCGGGGGAGCGCGTGGTTTGTATTCTCAGCTCCGGGAATCTTTCGCTGACGCAGGCGACGATCGCCTTGATCGACGAGGATATTCACCTGGGCGGGGCCGATGAGCGCCGGCACCAGATTACAAACCGGAGGACGTTTTATGAAACGGTCCGCTACATCGGATCGAAAGTGCGCGAAGTGGAGAAGCGAGATCGCGCTGCGCTCGAGGCCGATGGATTCGATTTCAACATTCATCTCATCGTCGGCGGGCAGATTGCCGGGTTCGCGCCGGAGGTGCACCTGGTTTATCCGCAGGGCAATAGTATCCACGCCACGCGCGACTCGCCTTTCCTCCAGATCGGCGAACGGAAATACGGCAAACCGATCCTGGATCGTGGATTTAGCTACGAGACAGACCTGGCGGACGCGGTGAAGGTCGGAATCATTTCGATCGACGCCACGATGAAAAGCAATGTGGCGGTGGGCCCGCCGATCGACATTCTTTCCTACGAAAAGGATTCGCTGCAGGCGAAATCGCGGGCTCATCTCGCGGAAGACGATCCTTATCTGCAGGAGATCGGGCAGCGATGGCAGGATGGCATCGTCCAGCTCGTCAACCAGATGCCCGCGCCGGATTTCAGCAAGCCGGCTTTGGGATTCGCGACTGCCGCCTAAGCCCGGCTCCGGGGCTTGCTTGAGCACGATGTTTGATCGCGACGATCGTTCACTCGTTAGGCCACGGGTAAAAATTTGCGGCATCACCACTGAGGGGGACGCAAGGGCGGCGATCGAACTCGGAGCGGACGCCCTCGGGTTTAACTTTTTTCCTGGAAGCAAACGCTACCTGCCGTTGGCTGGAGCGGCAGGATGGATGGCGAAGCTTCCGGCGGAAATTGTGAAGGTCGCGGTGCTGGTGGATGCGGATTGGAAAGAGGCGTGCGCGATAGGGGCGCTGCCGTTTATCGATGCCCTGCAATTGCACGGGAGTGAAGAGCCGGAGTATTGCCGGAAACTGGCGGAGAAGGGCATCCAGTTTGCCAAGGCCATTCCTGTGATGGCGAAATCGCTGGGCAAGACGCCGTCGTTCTTCACCAAAACGATAGTGCTTGATTCGAGCAACGCGGGTGAATTCGGCGGAAGCGGGCGGACATTCCCCTGGGAAATTGCTCGAGATTTCATCGAGACACGTCCGGAGCTGCGGGTCATTCTTGCTGGCGGCTTGACGCTGGAAAATGTGGGGCAAGCGATGGAAGTTGTGCGTCCGTTTGGAGTGGACGTGACCACCGGCGTGGAGTCTTCCCCGGGCCGGAAAGATCACGGGCTTCTGCGTGCTTTTATCTCTGTAGTCCGGAGCTTCTAGCAGCCGTTCCCGGACTTCTTCGTCAGGGCTTTCCACTCCGGACAGCACCCCGGCGTGCCGTCTTCGAATTGGCAGGGCTGGTCTGCTTCCTGCTTTAGACGCTTCCGCACTCTTCAATCCCACTACATACCTATGGCTAATCGTTTTAAACCCTTTCTCTGCACGGCGGTGGCATTAGTCGTTCTTGCCACCATCTCCGACGCGCAGATCAGCTCTCCTGCGCCAGCACCCAGCTCGACTCCAGCCGAAACGCTGCAGACCGCTCCGGTGACGACGACCCAAACCAAGCCAACCAGCCCCGCGCTGCCGACTGTGCCATCCACCAAGACGAGCGATAGTTCCCAGCTGCTGATGGTCCAGGCGTCCACGGTAGCGCCCGCTCCTGCGACCACAACCAAGAGCACCACCTCCACCAGTGCCACTTCGCCCGAGGCCACGAGTGAGACCGATAATGGCGGTGTCGGCGTTCGTGAATTCCAAGGCGATGATGTTGGCCAGGTTCTCCGGTTGCTCGCTCGCCAGTCAAAAATCAACATGGTGGTGAGCGAAGCTGTGACGGGCACGGTTACGATGCGGTTGGAAGACGTGACCGCGCTGCAGGCCGTTGCGATCATCGTGAAAGCCAAAGGCCTCTTCCTCGATAAAATCGACAACGTTTACTACATCAAGACCGGCGCGGAACGCACCGCGGAGCCGACTGAGAGCGACAGCTACCAGTTCAGCTATTCCCGCGCAAAGGAAACCGCGCCACTTATTGCCGGCCAACTTTCGAGCAAAGACGCACCGCAGGTCGACGAGCGCACCAACACCATCTTCTTTCGGGAAACCCGGGCCAACATAGACAACATCCGGAAACTTCTAGCGCAAATCGACAAACCGACCAAACAAGTCATGATTGAAGCGCGTTTGGTGGAAGTAACCGCGAACCCGAAACAGGCCTACGGAATTAACTGGGCCGGTGTCGTCGGAAGCGCTGATGCCCCGAAAACACTGACCTATGGTGCGCCCAACTCCGCGACTCCGAAATC
>JBEEHO010000050.1:0-14071 GCA_041167425.1 Verrucomicrobiota bacterium
GCGCAAGAGAGAGAAAGAAAATGCCGACGGCGATTCCGGCGAACACCGCCAGAAACATACCGGGGGGAAGAGAACGCGTGCCCGTTTCCGCACGAGCGGAGTGATTCGCCGGCCGGCTGACCAACGCGATGGCGACCAGCGCCAGCGCGATGCCTCCCAGGGTGAGCGGTCGCAAACGCTCGCCCTGCACAAAGGCGAAGAGCACCGGAATCATCGCGGCAATCACCGCGGTCGTTGGAGCAACCACCGCCATCGCGCCAACGGCAAGCGCCCGATACAAAAACGCGACGCCGATGCCACCGCTGAAGCCGGCGACAAAACCCCAGATCCAATCGCGCGACGAAACGGAAGCGGAAGGCAGAAAGGGAAGCACCAGCAGGAGCAAGACAAGGCCGACGAATTGCGACCAGAACACCGTGGCGATCGTATTCGCGCGGCGTGCCGTTAATCCGCCGAAGAAATCGGCCGAGCCGTAGCAAATCGCGGAGCCGAGGGCGAGCAGCTCAATCATCGTTGTAGCCACGGCCCTGTGGGCCGTCCGGAGTCTTCATCGGCTACAAATCCCACTTCCTTGGCATTTTTTGTTTGAGTGTTTCGACCGGCTCGAACAGGTCACCCAATTTTTCCACGCGCTGCAGGACGCGAGCGGAAGGGAAGACGAGAAGCTGCGCCTTCTTTTTCTTCAGCGCCGTCTCCACCTCATCCCAGGTGACAGGAGTGGAAACGGTCGGCTGCTCCCTGGCTCGCAGGGAATAAACGTTCACGGTCGTTTTGTGCTCGTCGTTCTGGCTCCAATCCACAAATATTTTTCCCGCGCGCAACGCCTTCGCCATTTTCGAAATGACCAACTTCGGGTGCTCGCGCTCCAGGTGTTCCGCGAGCGCGCGGGACAACGCTTTCGTTTGATCGAAAGTCACAGCGGTGTTGAGCGGCACGTAAACCTGCAAACCTTTCGAGCCGGAAGTTTTGGCCCAGCTTTTGAGTTTCATGGTCGCGAGCAAATCGCGCAGCCAGAGGCCGACCTGACAGCATTGGACGATGTCCGCGGGCGCGCCGGGATCGAGATCGAAAACCATCATGGTCGGCCGCGCGACATCTTTTTTTCGCGCGAGCGAGGTGTGCAATTCGATGTCGGCAAGATTCGCGGCCCAGACCAGAGTCGGCAGGTCCTGCGCGAGGCAATACTGCATATCGCGCTGATTGCCTTCGCTCCAGACTTTGGCCGTTTTCACCCAGGCCGGGCGATGGGCTGGACAATTTTTCTCGTAGAAGAAAGGCTGGTCCACTCCGTTCGGGTAACGCTTCATGGTCAACGGCCGGTCCTTCAAATGAGGAAGGAGGAACGGTGCGATGCGGATGTAGTAATCGATCACCTGCCCCTTGGTGAAACCGGCCTTGGGATAAAGGACCTTGTTCAAATTCGACACCGCGAGTTTTTTGCCCGCGACGATCAGCTCGGCTTTTTCGCTCATACCTTTTCAATCTATCGTGTGACGGCAAGTGCGCGCGTTTGCTTTTGTAATGGAGCCCGGCTCTCCACCGCGTCTCCAAAGCGAAGAAAGGTCACGCAAAGAAACGCTCGGGCGAGAGCATGGGCTGCGGTTGGCAGATGCGGGCGACGCAATGCTCCCAGCTTTCGTGGCCGCTCAGGATCTCGATCTCGACGCGCAGAAAATAAATCGGCACTTCCGTTTTCACCAGTGGCGGAAAACGCACCGCGTCTTTTTCGGTGGTCACGATCATCTCGAGATCGCGCCGAATGCAGCGATTGATGAAGCTCTGCAATTCCGCATCGCTGTAGCGGTGATGATCGGTGTAGCGCTTCGAAAGCTCGATCCGCGCACCCAGTTTGCGGAGGCCCTCTTCGAAACTCTCCGGCGCCGCGATCCCGCAAAGCGATCCGATGTAAGTGTCGCGCAATTTTTCCAGCGGCACCTGCTCGCCTGTGAGCACATTCTGCAAATGGAGCGGCCGGTGAGAGCATTCGATGATCTCGGCCGTGCGGTTGTAGCGCCGAATGCGCTCGATGAGTTTGTCGTTAGGCTCACCGGTGCTCTTGGTGATGAAAATGTAGCTGGCGCGCCGCAGATTCCGCGGCGGCTCGCGCAACGTTCCCCGCGGCAGCAGATGCTCGTTTCCAAAGGGCGCCTGCCGATCGATCAGCACGATGTCGAGGCGATGCTTCAGGTGCAGGTATTGCAGGCCGTCATCGAGCAGCAGCGTGTCGGCCTTCAACTCCTTGATGGCAAAAAGGCCGCTCTTCACCCTGTCCTTATCGACGAGCACGATCACGTCCTTCAGATTATTCGCGAGCATGTAAGGCTCGTCCCCGGCGGTGAGCGAATCGAGCAGCAGCGTCTTGCCGTCGGAAACGATGCGCGGAGGCACGGGTTCGTTCCGCCGAAAGTGCTGCCACCATTTTCTCGGGACGCGCCGCGGCACGCTCTTGTAACCGCGGCTCAGAATGGCCACGCGCCGGCCGCCCGCCCTCATGGCGCGCGCGAATTTTTCCACGATCGGCGTTTTGCCGGTCCCTCCGACCGTGAGGTTGCCAATGCTGATGACGAGACAGCCGAGAGTCCGCTCGCGCAAAATGCGTTTCCGGTAAAGGAAAAGCCGGAGCTGGACGAGCCACTCGTAAACAAAAGAGAGCGCGTAGAGCAGCGCGCGAAGCAGCGCCGCGCGCACGCCGTGACGCCGTTCCAGAATGACGTCGATCGCAAACTGTTCGAGATTTTCAGCGCGAAGACCCATTAGCGACTTCGGATTTCGGATGCCGGATTTCGAAGAGCGAGAGTGCGCGCGCCGCGATTGTCGGCCGACGTGAGAATGGTCCGCGCGCCGGGGGAAGCAGAAGCGGCGAGCATCGCGCGCGAAACTTTTTCGGGCGAACGAAGGGTGACGGCGCAGATGGTGGAACCGGATCCGCTCAAAAACGCTCCGAGGGCCCCGGCGGATTCGGCGGCCGCGATCACTGGGTCGAGAAATGGAATCAATTTCTGGCGAAACGGCTGGTGCAGACGATCGACGAAACTGCCGCGCAGTTTTTCGTATTCACGCGAGGCAAATGCGGCAGTGATGAGGGCGGCGTTCCGGCAATTTTCGACCGCGTGAAGACGATCGACCTTCGCGGGCAGGAGGCGGCGCGCCTCGTTCGTGGCGATTTCGAAATCCGGAATCAAAAGCACGAAGTGTAACCGCGCGGAGACGGTGAAGGTTTGCCGCTGCGCGCCACGCACGACATTGAATCCCCCATAGGTCGCCGGGGCCACGTTGTCGGGATGGCCTTCGAGCCCTGAGCAAATCTCGAAAATCTCCTGGCGCTGAAGAGGACGGCCGGAAAGTTCGTTCAAAGCGAGAATGGTCCCAAGGCGCACGGTGGCGCTGCTTCCCAGCCCGCGGGATTGCGGAATATCTCCCGCAATGGCGCAGCGAAACGAAAACGGTTTCCGTTGCGCGCGTTGAAAAAACGCCGCCGCTGCCGGAAAGGCCATCTTCGCTTCCGCAGTGCCACGGCCGGCGCGCGAAATCGTCACCTGATTATAAAGGCGAAGGGCGACACCGAGGCAGTCGAAACCGGGGCCGAGATTCGACGTGCTCCCCGGAACTCGGACGGTGACCTGTTGCATAATGGGTGCGATCCGAAGGCTGCGCGCACGCCATTGTAGCCTGCGCGGCCTAACGGGCAAGAGACGGACGCAGATCGCCCCCCACAAGCGAATCACGTATTGAGAGCGCCGGGCGCGCTCGTGAGACCTCGTGAATATATCGGAATGGATCGACCCCGGTCTCCACCGGGATTTCATCGCGGAGCAAACCGACGCGCTCCGGCTTTGCACCTGCCCGGATGGATGGGTGGAACGCTTCGGCGTTGATGTCCTGATCTCGTATAAGAACGAGGCCGCGCTCGAGCGCTTGAAGACAGAGCTCTGCCTCTGGGCTCTCAACGTCGATTTCAAATTCCGGCGGGTCTTCGCGCGTTTTCTTCCCAAACAAAATGCCGATCGTGAAGCGCCGCGCCTCATCCTGGGCGACCCCGGCACCAACCTCGACAGCACGGCCCTGGAGCGGATGCTGCGCTATGGGATTGATTTCGGGGCCGGATATTCCGTCGGATTGTTCATCGACCAGCGCGAAAACCGCCGGTTCGTCCGCGATCTCGCGCCGAAGAGTCTGCTCAATTGTTTCGCCTACACCTGTTCGTTTTCCGTGGCGGCGGCGACAGTCGGGGCCGCCACCGTCAGCATCGATCTTTCGAAAAAATCGCTCGCCCGCGGCCGCGAGAATTTCGCTCTCAATTCTTTGCCGACCAACGATCATCGGTTTTTGGCGGACGACGTGATGGAAGTGCTGCCGCGTCTCGCGCGGAAGGGAGAAAAGTTCGACGCCATTATTCTCGATCCGCCGACGTTCTCACGCTCGCATAAAGGGAAGGCTTTTCAGGTGGAGCAGGATTTCGAGACGTTGCTCCTGGCCGCGCTGGAGGTAGCGGAGCGAGCAGCCACGATTCTTCTTTCGACGAATTGCCTGACCTTGCGGGAGCGCGCGCTCGAAGTGATGGCGCGATATTGCCTCAAGGCCACGCGCCGCGCCGGAACTTTTCACCGGGAACCTCCCCTGCCCGATTTTCCGCCCGGGGTGGGAGCGGCCACAGTCTGGCTTACTTTACGCTAGCGCGGATGACAGCCAGGTGGATCGAGCGCGCTTCACCAATGCGCGTTGGCGGAATTCGAAACACGCAAACGCCAGTCGCCATTCGAAGTCTAAGTAACATGGACGAACAGTTTTCAGGAACCTCGGGGGACATCGCTGAGCGCGGCCTCCGCTACACCAAAGACCAATTCGAGCAGGTCCTCGAACAAACGGAAGATTACGTGCGTGAAAATCCGGCACGCTCGATTGCTTGCGCGGTCGCCGCCGGTTTTATCCTCAATCGCCTGCCGCTTGGGCGCATCCTCGGCGGAATCGTGCGGTTGATCATGATCGCTTTCAAGCCGGCCATTCTCGCCTACGGCGCGACCAAGCTCTATCGCGCGGCCCAAAGCGACGCAGAATAATCTTTCTGTAGCCGCGGCCCTGTGGGCCGCGATCACGCTTCGCACATCGAAGCGGCTACAGCGGCTTCACTTATCGAGGGTAAAGCCGACCTTTATCGTCACCTGCCAGTGATTGATTTTGCCGTCATCAAGGTGCCCGCGCGTTTCGACCACCTCGAACCAGCGCATATTGCGGATGGTCTTTTGGGCCCGGGCCAGGGCATTTGCCACCGCATCTTCGATGCTGGCCGGTGAAGAACCAACCAGCTCGATCTTCTTATAAACGTGATCGCTCATGCGGCGATTCTCCGGCGCACAGCGCGCGAAGACAAATCAAATAACCGCGGAGGGCGTTCAAATCTAACACTCTCTGCGAATTCCGCGCTCTCTGCCGTGATGCGTCAACTTTGCATTGAGCCCCACGGCGAGATTGATAGCCTCTTGCTTGTCATGGCTGAAAACATCGAGTCGCATCTGATCGAGAAACGCGTTTTCAAACCGGCGCAGGCGTTCGCGAAAGCCGCTCGCATCGGCAGCCTGCAACAGTACCTCCGGATGTATCGCGAATCGATCGATCGCCCCGGGAAATTTTGGGCGCGCGAAGCGAGCGAGCTCGTCTGGCAAAAGCGCTGGAAGAAAGTCCTGGAGTGGAAGCCGCCGTTCGCCAAATGGTTTGGCGGCGGGCAGCTCAACGTCTCGGAGAATTGCCTCGATCGGCACCTGGCCGGTCCGAATCGAAACAAGGTCGCGATCCTGTGGGAAGGCGAGCCGGGCGACAAACGGGCGCTCACCTATCAACAGCTGCATCGCGATGTTTGCCGTTTCGCGAATGTGCTGAAGCGAAACAAAATTCGCAAAGGCGATCGCGTCATCATCTATATGCCGACGATTCCCGAGGCTGCCATCGCCATGCTGGCCTGCGCGCGGATCGGCGCGGTGCACTCGGTCGTCTTCGGTGGATTCAGCCCCGATAGCATTCGGGACCGGATTGCCGATTGCGGTGCGACTGCGGTGATCACGGCCGACGGCGGCTATCGCCGGGGCGCGATCGTTCCTCTGAAAAAAAATGTCGACGATGCGTTGCGCGGCGAAACCTCAATCAAACGGGTGATCGTTTTCCGGCGAGCCGGGAACGATGTTCACATCGAAGAAGGCCGCGATGTCTGGTGGCACCGCGAACTGGAATACGTGGATGCGCATTGCCCGGCTGTGCCGCTCGACAGCGAGCATCCCTTTTACATTCTCTACACCAGCGGCTCGACCGGAAAGCCGAAGGGCATTCTCCATACGACGGGCGGATATCTCGTCGGGATTTATTCCACGATGAAGTACGTCTTCGATGTGCGCGATGACGACGTTTATTGGTGCACGGCGGATATCGGCTGGGTCACGGGCCACAGCTACGTGGTTTACGGGCCGCTGGCGAACGGCGCCACCACCTTGATGTATGAAGGCGCGCCGAATTGGCCGGAGCCGGATCGCTTTTGGCGAATCATCGAAGAATACGGCGTCAACGTTCTCTACACCGCGCCGACGGCGATTCGCGCGTTCATCCGCTGGGGCGATCAATGGCTCAAGAAGCATGATCTTTCGTCGCTCCGTCTTCTCGGATCGGTGGGCGAGCCGATCAATCCGGAAGCCTGGATGTGGTACCGGGAAAAGGTGGGCGGCGGCCGCTGCCCGGTGGTCGACACCTGGTGGCAAACGGAAACGGGCGCGATCATGATCACGCCGCTGCCCGGTGCGATTCCAGCGAAGCCCGGGAGCGCCACGCTTCCATTTTTCGGCGTGGACGCTGCGATCGTGGACGAAAACGGGAAAGAAGTGGGACCGAACGTGGGCGGCAAATTAATCATTCGCAGACCCTGGCCCGCGATGCTCCGCACGATCTATGGCGACAAGGAACGCTACCGAAAACAGTATTGGAGCGAATACAAAGGCAATTACCTGACGGGCGATGGCGCCCGCCGGGACAAGGATGGATACTTTTGGATCGTCGGCCGGATCGACGATGTCCTGAACGTGGCCGGGCATCGCCTCGGCACATCGGAAATTGAAAGCGCACTGGTCAGTCATGCCAGCGTGGCGGAAGCAGCCGTCGTCGGCCGGCCGGATGAACTCAAGGGCCAGGGCGTCGTCGCGTTTGTCACGCTCAAGGGAACGGTCGTGGCCAGTGATGAGCTCAAGCACGAGTTGCGCAATCACGTCGGCCTCCACATCGGCGCGATCGCGAAGCCGGACGAGATCCGTTTCGCGGAAGCGCTGCCTAAGACGCGCAGCGGAAAAATCATGCGGCGTTTACTGAAGGAAGTGGCGAGCGGCAAGAGTGTCACGGGCGATACCACCACGCTCGAGGATTTGAGCGTCCTGGCGAAGCTCGGCGGGACGGAGGAATAGCGGCTGTGAATTTACGTTGGTGCATGGCGCAACCGGCGTAGCCTTACCCCGTGAGTTTCATTCGCACAGGTCTGCGCGAGATCGGGCTGAAGATTCGTCGGCAAAAAACCCGGATAGCGTTGCGCCATGAAAAACGGGTCCTGCAAAAAAGCGAAGTGAATCTCGGCCGCGAAGGGTGCTCGCAGGCGGTCAACTTTCCGGAAGTCCGCAACGAGATCGTGGCGCTGAAAAAACTGGAGCAGGAACAAAAGGAAGTGGCGCTGCGCATCGCGCAAATCGAGGAAGGCATCCGGCAGATCGAGTTGCAGCGCGAGGAAAACGCCAGGGCGCAGAACGGCGAGCTGGCCCGGCTCGAGCAGGAAAAGAAACCGATTCTGGAACGGCGCGATGCGGCGAAAGCCGCCTCCGATCTTTGCGATCGCGAGCTTTCCGGCGTGGAACGCCGGCTCCAGGACAACGACGCCGCCGATCGCGACCTTTTGAAAAAACTGTCGGACCTGCAGGCGCAGGTCCCTCCGCCGGAAGATATCGACAAACAAATGGCGGCGATCAGCGCCCGCCGTGTTCGCCTTCCGGAAGAGCGGGCCGAAGTCACCCGCGCGCGGCTGGGCAGCGCCGAAGCCTGCCGGATGGCACGAGAAAAACTTTCGCAGCACGAGACGGATCTTGGGGCCGTGGAAAAAAATATCGCGCGTGTCCACGGCGAATATGAAGCGCGCGACCGCGTCCTGAACGAGAGCAGCCGGACCCAGCAGGAGGCGCTCAAAGAGGCGCGCGGGCAACACGAAACGGTCGAAGAAAAGAAAAATCCCGCGTATCTGAACATCGGGCGTCACCTTGCGTCGCACGGCATTGCGCCGCCGAATGCGCCGCACTTGCTGGTCGAAGTGCAAAAACATCGCGCTGCCGTGGAACGCCACTCTCAACACACGGCGGAGCTGGCCGTGCTTTCGAGCCAGATCGACAAGCAGGAGCTGCGGAGATTTTATTTCTGCGTCATCTCCGTGCTCTTTTTGCTCGCGATCATTCTCCCGCTCATTTTTCAAACACCGCAGAAACGAGAATGGCTGCCGCAGGAAACCGAAGCGATTCTCTCGTTGAATACCGAGCAGTTTGAACGCGACGATTTGCCGAAACGGTGGCGGAAAGATCAGGCGGCCGAATGGCAAAACGTCTGGTCCGGTCTCAATGGCAGCGCCCAGGAAACGCCGGCGCTGAATTTGCGCGGTGACGCGGTCCGGGTCACCCGGGGGATGACCACCGATTCGGGAACAACGCGCGAGTTTGTTCTGGTCGAAACGCGCGGGGATATTTCCCGAGTCCTGCGCTCGGTCGAAAAGGACAAGGCGTTTGAGAAACATGCGATCAGTGGCATGCCCGTCTGGATGCGGCCCGATTTTGCCCTCGCGCGAGTCGGCCCGAAAACGTTGGCGGTCGGTTCTGTTTCCGAGGTGGAAGAATTGGTGCGGGTGCGTCTCGGGATCAAACCGGATTTGAAAATTACCGGCCAGCTCTTCGATCGTTTCCAGGGCCTGAACCAGGGCAGCGCGCTTCGCCTGATCTCACGCGATCCACCGAAGCTCGCGCAAATGTTTCACCCTGTCTTTTCCCGCGAACTGCTCGATGCCTCGCAGCTCCTCGGCCTCTCGCTCACGCTCCAAAACCCGGTAAGAGCGCGGCTGGTCATGAAACTAAAATCCGCCGAGGCCGCGGCGGAGCTTGGCCGGCAAATTCGAAGTGAGCCGCAGCGATGGCTCCATATGCAGGACTCCGATCTCTTTCTTCATGCCCAGCCACCGGAGGTTGAAATTCAGGGCGAGAACCTCCAGCTTCGCTTTGATGTGCCGGAGAATAGTGCTCGACTTCTTTTGCGACGTATCGCAAAGACAGACCTTGTGCCGGCCGTGGCTGGGAACTGACGCAAGCAGCCCTCGGCGATCATAATCTGCCAGGCTTTCGTCTACCCGAGCTTCTGTGAATACTCGCGCCAATCTGATTCGCACCACTTTAGCGGGCATCGGTCTTTTTGTTTTTGTGGCCGGCGCAACCTTGGGCGCTCCTGCGCCGCCCAATGAGA
Source organism: Verrucomicrobiota bacterium (assembly GCA_041167425.1). Classification (GTDB taxonomy): domain Bacteria; phylum Verrucomicrobiota; class Verrucomicrobiia; order Chthoniobacterales; family UBA10450; genus AV80. Next base: position 9,511 of record JBEEHO010000050.1, read on the forward strand.
ATGATTTCGTCGACATCAAAACGGCCGATCCGACGATCGTGATCGACCTGCGCTATTCGACCCAGAACAACTTCATGCATCGGCCGATTTATTCCGCGGGAATGCCCGCACTGGTGCGCGCTGGCGTGGCGCAACGCCTGGCCGTGGCCCAGAAATTTCTCAATGCGCGGGGATACGGCTTGAAAATTTGGGATGCGTACCGCCCTCAAAACGCGCAGCGACAACTTTGGCAGGCTATTCGGAACGGCTCCTACGTGGCCGATCCAAAAGAGGGAAGCGGTTCTAACCACACTCGCGGTGCCGCGGTCGACGCGACGCTCATCGATCTATCCGGCAAAGAGGTGCCGATGCCGACCGATTTCGACAGCTTCACTCCCGCGGCGATGCTGACGTATCATGGAGGAAACGCCGTGGTGCGTTCCAATTTGAAGCTGCTCCAGAAAGCGATGGCGCACGGCGGCTTCTATGGATTGCGCACGGAATGGTGGCATTTCTGCGCGCCCAATTGGTCGAGATATCCGCTCGTCCCCGAGATCAAGCTCGCGGCCCAGGGACCCGCTCCCGTTTTATGATCGAGGCACTTCTGCGCGATTTGCAGCAGCCGGAATATCTCCATGTTCTGCTCAATCCGCTTCCGGTTTACGGACTGGCGATCGCGTTGTTCGGATTGATGGCGGCGCTCTATCTCGGCAGCCGGAAAGCTCAGATCACCGCGCTTGTTCTTATTTTCACTTGCGCCGCTTCGGTCTGGCCCGTGGTGCAATACGGCGAAGCGGCGGAAGATCGCGTGCAGGCAATGGCGGACGAGGCTGGCGGCGCGTGGCTGAAGGAACATGCCCATCGCGCCGACAATTTCGTTTATCCTTTCTATGCCCTCGCGCTGGTCTCGGCCGCGGCCATCTTTCTTCCGAAGAAATGGCCCCGGAGCGCGCGGCCGCTGGTATTAGCGACGCTGATTCTCGCCATCATTTCCCTGGGCGCCGGATTTTACATTGCGTATGCGGGCGGGAAAATCCGGCATCGGGAATTCCGTAATGTGCCGCCGCCCAAGACAGCGCCGGAATAGCGCCTGGTTGTGACGACGGAACTGAATCGCGAACAAGACGACGTCGAAAGCCAGAGCGTTGCGCTCAAAAAACCGCTCGGGCTGTTCGATCTCGTTCTCACTCAAATTCTGTTCGTGGTCGGCTCGGCCTGGGTCGGCACCGCCGCAAAACTTGGACAGGCCCACCTTTTCTTTTGGTTGCTGGCCATTTTGCTTTTTTACATTCCGCAGGCGGCAGTAGTGATTTATTTGAATCGCCGGATGCCGCTCGAAGGCGGAATTTATCAATGGGCCAAGCTCGGATTCAACGAGTTCGCCGGTTTCATGGTGGCGTGGAACCTGTGGCTGCTCTCCATCACAGTCATCGCGCTGGGCGGAATGTTCCTGACGACCAACCTTTCTTATGCCCTCGGCCCGGGCGCCGCGTGGATGCCGAATAACAAATGGTGCGTGTCGCTGATCAGCTTCGCGCTGGTCGCCGGTCTGGGCTGGACCGGTGTCCGCGGCCTGTCGTTAGGCAAGTGGATTCATAACATCGGCGCATTCGCCATGCTGCTGGTCTACGGCGCTTTGATTTTCTTGCCCTTGCTCGCGATGGCGCGCGGCGAGTTGAAAACCTATCAGCCCCTCCAGCTGGTCGCGCCTGCTATCTCGGTTTTTTACTGCTTCAATATTTTCAGCAAACTCGCGGTCGGCGCCTTGAGCGGATTTGAATACGTCGCCATTCTTGCCGGAGAAACCCGCTCCCCGGGACGCGACATCGGCCGCTCGGTCGTCATTGCTTCGCCCGTCATCGCTTTGATGTTTATCCTCGGCACGAGTTCCGTTTTGACCTTCATCGGCAGCAATCCAATCGATCTCATTGGCCCAGTCCCGCAAACTTTGCGGCTTGGTCTGGGTTCTTTTCCAATTGCCGGAGCGATCGCTTCGATCGGAATTTTGTTAATGACCGCGCGCTCGATTTCGTCCACCAGCGTTCACCTCACGGGCAGCTCGCGACTGCCCATGGTGGCAGGATGGGATCAGCTCCTGCCGGGCTGGTTCTCGCGTTTGCATCCGCGATACAAAACGCCGGTCAATTCGATCGTTTTCGTCGGCGCCATTACCCTGGTGATCGCCATCGCGAGCCAGATCGGTGCCGGCATCCAGGAGGCATTTCAACTCGTGGACAATGCCGCCAACGTTTTCTACGGAATCGTCTACCTGATGCTGTTCGCCATTCCCATCGCGGGCGCGGGCGCGATCCGCTCCGGCGCTCCCATCTGGCTCCGGATCGCCGCGATTTCGGGCGCGGCGGTTTCGCTCATCGCAATTTTCTTTACGGTCTATCCCATCATCGACGTGCCGAACCCGCTCATGTTCGGAGCGAAAATCGCGGCGGCCACCATCATCGCCAACGCCATTGGCGTCGGGATTTATATCGTGGGCGCGAAACGACGACGGACCGGGCTGTAGCAGTCGTCGTCCTCAGCGGCAGCTGTCGACAATCCACTGCAGATATTCCGGCAGTCCGCCCGCGATGGGAAAGAAGATGATCTCCGGAACGTCGTAGGGATGAAGCGAGCGCAGTTTTTCCTGAAAAGACGATTGCCGATCTTCGCTCAGCTTGAATAACACGAGCGTTTCGGCGCTCGTCTCAATTTTATCCTTCCAGCGATAGACCGATTCGATCGCGGGAATGATGTTCGCGCAGGCCGCGAAATTCTCCGTCACTAATTGCCGCGCGATGCGCCGCGCCGTTTCCTCATCGGGAAAGGTGCTGAGCGCAAGCGAAGCGTGTTCGGCCATTACGCGGGCATTGTATCATCTGTTCCGGAGAGCGCATCACCGCTCCCTGCGAATTTCTTTAAGCAAGCTGGAGCGCGGCCGCGCGGCAAATCCACCCGCCACCGAGCACGACGTCACCATCGTAGAAGACGGCCGCCTGGCCGGGCGTGACCGCTTTCTGCGGTTCGTGCAATTGGATGCGCGCGCGTCCATTTTCCAGCGGCGTCAGAGTCGCGCTCGTTCCGGGATGGCTGTAACGGATCTTTACCGTCACCTCGATCGGATCATCGGAGTCGCTTCGGCTCATCCAATTGACCTGGTCGATTTCGAAATCATCCGAGACCAAATCTTCGGCGGAGCCGACCAGGACGCGATTCGTCGCGGGATCGAGATCGATCACGTAACGCGGCTGGGCGGAACCACCGGGCAATCCTTTGCGTTGCCCGATCGTGAAGAGCTCGATGCCGCCATGTTCGCCCAGAAAATTTCCCTCCAGATCGTAAATGCCGCCCGGGTGAAATTCTTCCGCGCCGAGATGGGAGCGGAGGAACGCCTTGTAATCGTTCCCCGGGACAAAACAGATTTCCTGGCTGTCGACTTTGTCGGCCACTTTCAGGCCTAACGAACGGGCAATCTCGCGGATGGCCGGCTTAGCCATGCCGCCGAGGGGGGTGAGAGCGCGCTGCAGTTGCGGCTGGCGCAGGCTGAACATGAAATACGATTGGTCCTTCCGCGGGTCGACGCCTTTGCGCAGAACGGCGCGATCCGGGTGATGTTCGATGATCGCGTAATGGCCGGTCGCGATGTAATCGCATCCGAGCGCTTCCGCTTTTTTCCAGAGGTTCCCGAACTTGAGTTTCTCGTTGCACATGACGCACGGATTCGGCGTGCGTCCCGCCTGATATTCACTCGAGAAATAGTCGATCACCAGGCGCTCGAATTGATCCGCTTCATCCACGACGTAATGCGGGAAACCTAACGAGTGCGCCACGCCCCGGGCGTCCGCCACAGCCTGCGGCCCGCAGCATTTGTCCTCGGCGCGAGAGATGCAATCCTGCGGCCAGACCTTCATGGTCACACCGATCACGTCGAAGCCTTGTTCCCGCAGGAGATAACCGGCCACGCTGGAATCCACGCCACCACTCATGCCGAGGAGGACGCGCTGTTTCGTGGGGTTCATGGCGCGGTGAAAGTCAGGGCACTTTTCCCCGGGGTCAATCGCTTCCGCGCGCTGCGGGAAGCGCTCCGGCCTGAGGGCAGGCCGGCTCCCTGGCGAACGGGCACGCTGACGAACGAACTGCCCGCGAGAGTAAACCGCCAGGGAAAATCCTGAGCCCGGCTGATTCCGATGCGCGGATCGGCTACGACCGGTGTTTCGATTTCACCTTCCCGGACAAAGCCGTGGCGCGGATCCGCACAAAGATTCATTTCGTGATGCCTCTTGGTGATATCCAGCGCCTGGGCCAACTTGCCCGGGCCGGAACAAAGGCGGCGGAGATCATCAACGCCGCGGCGTTCCTGCATCAGCGCAACGCCACGCCGCGGCTCGAGGGCGCGAATCAAAATGAGGCCGCTCCGCGTTCCACCTTTCACGAGCACATTGAGCATCCAGTGCACGCCGTAATTCAGGTAAATGTAAACGGTCCCGGCGGCGTTTCGCTCGACAAACGCGCGGGTGCTCGGGCGCGTAAAAGTGTGGCAGGCCTCATCCTGCAACGTGAGATAAGCCTCGGTCTCCACCACGATCCC
>JBEEHO010000051.1:0-5308 GCA_041167425.1 Verrucomicrobiota bacterium
AACTCCGGGATCGGCCGGCGCCACGACGGGAAAAGCAACCAGGCTGATTGTCCCGGTGATGCTGAGTCCCTGCGGATTAAACGGAACGACACGGATGGTATAGCTCCCGTTAACCGCCGGGATAAGAACTACGTCCGGATCGACATAGGTCTGATCACCCAGGCTCTGCGCAATGATCTTGCCCGTCGCGCTGTTTCCCTGGAAGACGTAGAGGTCGAACTGCGCCTCGCCTAGTTCCTGCCATTTTACCTCGATGCGAATGTATTTGCTGGCGGTGGTGGGCGTGCTCAGGCCGGCAACGGTCAAGGCGTACTCGTCGCAGACCAGCGCGGCATTGCAGGTGGGAATGCCATTGGCCTGCGCCGAGGGATTGGCGACGAGATAGGGACCACCCGTGAAGGTGAGCGGACCGCTTGCATCGGTCAGAGTCCCGCCGGTTGGGGTCGTAGCGGCGAAACTCAACATCACCAGGAAAACGCTTGCGGAACAAAGGGCCAGGGCCAATAAAATGCGTGGATGGAAGAGACCGGATTGGTTCGCGGATTTTTTTCGCATGGCTGTTTCTCCGTTGGTGGTTGAGTGGGCGCGAGTGCCTCTCTTCCGTATTCGGTTTTGCGGCTGGCCGCAGTCCTATCCGTTCATCAAATTGCGGATTTGCGTAAAATGATTCCCGCGAATGAGGTAATGTTTCGCAGCCGTAATTTCCAACCCTGGCGCAGAGGATAATTCAAATAATTGGAAATAATAAAAGGCCGCAGCAAAGTTAGGTCCCGGTTCAACCAGTTATTCAAAGACATGCGGCGCTATCTTCCTTTCGTAATCATCGGTGTGATCCTGCTGCTCGCGGTGGGGAGCGGCCTGATGCTTTACCGCTCGAAGCAATCCAGCATCGGTCCAGTCATCCTCGCCCCGGACAAACCGGGCGCCGAGCCGCCGCACATTCGCGGTGGGGAAACGGCGCGCGTGACCCTGGAAGAATTCGGCGATTTCCAGTGCCCGCCTTGCGGAGGATTATTCAAGACCCTGACAAAACTGGAGCATGACTACGGATCTCGTTTGCGCGTCATTTTCCGGCATTATCCCATGCGCAAACACACCCACGCCCTGGTTGCGGCCCGCGCCGCTGAAGCGGCCGGAATGCAGGGCCGGTTTTGGGAAATGCACGTCGTGTTATTTCAGAATGCGACGGATTGGGGCCAGGGGGCCGACGGCATCAACGCTCCACCGGGAATCAGTCTGACGCTCGACAAGCGTTCGCGGTCCCAGCCTCTCGAAAAAACCGACGCGGATGTGCGTGATATTTTCGCGCAGTTTGCCGCGACTTTGAAACTGGATCAAGAGCGCTTCAAGAACGACATCGACAGCGAACAAGTCAAAGCGCGAATCGCCATGGACCAGCAACGCGCCGCCGCGCTGGCGGTCGACCGGACTCCCACGCTTTTTCTCAACGGCCGCCTCATCCCCCCTGCTTCCCGGTCCGAAGAGAGGCTGCATGCATTGATCGATGCTGAGATCAGTGGCAAGGCGCCGCCGCCCGAGCCTTCAGCCGCAACGCCAACTCCTTCACCGTGAAGGGCGATCATTTGTCCGAGAGGCGCGGCCGTCCCGGGCTTTATGGCATGGCCGCGTTGTTGTCGTTAGGTGGACTGGCCGATTCGATTTATCTTACCGTCACGCATCTCACGGGCGAAAACGTTATCTGCCTGGCTTCCGGCGGTTGCAACGAAGTGTTGGGCAGCGCGTATGCCAGTATCGGGAAGTTTCCCCTGGCCTCATTCGGCGCGTTGGGCTACTTCGCGGCGTTCAGCTGCGCCACCCTCGCCGCCTTTGGTTACTGGCGCGCCCAAACTTTTCTCACAATCGTCGTAGCGGCGATGCTTGCGGCCACTCTCTATTTATTGTTTGTGCAGGCCTTTGTCCTGCACGCCTTTTGTGATTACTGTCTCTTATCGGCCGGGCTGACCTTGTCGCTCTCAGTCCTCGTCGTTACCAGCTACTTCGCCCGCAAGTAGCAGCCGTCATTCGATCGCAATCTCTTTCGGATCGAACATCGCCGGGGGATACTTCGGATCCATCTCTTCCAGCGTCGCCACCACCGTTTCCAGCATCACCAGGTTTCGCATCCACTTGCGATCGGCCGGCACGATTCGCCAGGGCGCGGCCTTGGTCGTGCAACAGTTCATCACCTCCTCGTACGCACGCTGGTAGTCATCCCAAAACCGGCGCTCCTTCAGATCGTCGGGATTGAATTTCCAAAGCTTGTTCGGTTCTTTCAACCGCTCTTCCAGCCGGCACTTCTGCTCTTCCTTCGAGATGTGAAGAAAGAACTTCAGGATGGTCACGTTATGATGGCCCAGCAAACTTTCGAACGCGTTGATTTCGTCGCAGCGTTCGGCCCAGATCTTTTTCGTGATTTCACCGTGCACCAAGGGCACCAGCACATCTTCGTAATGCGAGCGGTTCCAGAGCCCGATCGTGCCTTTCCTCGGCGTGGCCTTATGGATGCGCCAGAGAAAATCGTGGTCCCGTTCTTCCGTGGAAGGGACCTTGAAATTCGTCAGATGCACGCCGTTCGGATCGAGGTCCAGGCAAAGATTCTTGATCGCGCCATCTTTCCCGCCGGTGTCCATCGCCTGGACGACGATGAGCAAACTGCGTTGATGTTCCGCGTAGAGCGCCTCCTGCAATTCCGCCAGACGGTGGCGCAACTTCTCGCTCTTTTCGAGCGCGTCCGGCTTCGAATGGCCGGCCGTTTCGGCGGGATCGATTTCCGCGAGACAGATTTCGTCCCCCGGCCTAACGACAACAATGCCGTTCTTATCTTGCTTCCATTTGCCCGGCTTCTTTTTCTTCTTCTCGCTCAAAGTGCGCTCACGTTATCGGCGGCAACGTGACTCCGCAACTTTCCTGGCACGCCTGTTCTTTGTCGGGTTGCATCGTCGAACCGAAAACTTCACCTTGGCGGCATGAAGCTTTACTTTCTCCGCCACGGAAAAGCGGATTGGCCGGACTGGAACAAGCCCGACGACGAACGGCCGCTGACGCCCGATGGAAAAACCGAAGTGGCCGACGTCGCGAAACTCCTGGCCCGCCTGGAAATCGCGCCGGTCATCCTGACCAGTCCATTGCCGCGCGCGAGTCAGACGGCGGAGATTGCCGGCAAGTATCTCAAGGTCAAAGTCCGCGAAGAACCTCTCCTTCGCCCCGGTTTCGATGTCGCCCGCCTGCGCAAGATCCTCGAAAACTTTTCCGGAAAGAGCCTGATGGTAGTCGGACACGAACCCGATTTCAGTCGCACCATCTTCCAAATGACCGGAGGCCAGACCAAGGTCTCCAAAGCCGGCGTCGCGCTGGTGGAACTCGATCCTGGAGCAATGCGCGGCGAGTTACGCTGGCTCGTCCCGCCCAAATTCGCGAAAGGATAACAATGACGCCACGAATCGCCATCGACCTGAGGACAGGCCGGCTCCATGACGCGTATTCCTCCTTCCGTAATTGGACGTTGGACCTGGACGTTGAGCGTTGCACGTTCCGTCTTCTCCGACCCATGCAATTGAACCCACTCCATTTATTGTCGCGTCTCGTCGCACTGCTTGCCTGTTTCCTGCCCGCAACTGTCCTTTGCGAAACGAAGTCCGTTCCGAACGATCGCCACGTCGTCGTGCTCGTCTGGGATGGAATGCGTCCCGACTTCGTGACCGAAGCCAATACCCCCGCGCTTTGGAAACTTGCGCATGACGGCGTGACTTTTCGCCGTCACCATTCCGTCTATCCCACCGCCACCAACGTCAACGGCGCGGCTATCGCGACGGGCGTCTATCCGAACCGTAGCAGTCTGCTCGCGAACCATGAGTATCGTCCGCAAATCAATCCGCGCAGTGCCTTCGAAAACAGCGAACCAGAGGTCATCAAGAAAGGCGATGAAGTTACGGGAGGAAAATATCTCGCCTCGCCGACCATCGCTGAAATTTTGCACGCGGCCGGCCGGCGCACCGCCGTCGTGGGCACAAAGGCAGTCGCCTTTCTCCACGATCGTCACGGCGAATGGACCACGGCCACCACAAAAAAGGCGTTTACCATTTTTGCCGCCGCACCCATGCCTCCGAGTTTGCGGGATCAGATGCAGCAAACACTCGGATCTTTTTTGACCGAGCCTTCGAACTCAGGCGCGCAACGCAATGAGTTTGTCACGCGCGCGCTGACCGAGGTTCTCTGGCGCGACGAACTTCCTGCGTTTTCGCTGCTCTGGTTGAGCGAACCGGATCTCACCCAACACGAAGATTCTCCCGGCGCCGAAACGTCGGTCGCAGCGATTCGCGGCTCCGACCGAAACCTTGCGCTCGTTCTCGACGCGCTTACGAAAAAAAAAGCGCGTGACACGACGGACATCCTCATCGTTTCCGACCATGGCTTTTCCACGATCGAACGCGGCATTGATTTCGTCACCGCTTTGCGCGCCGCCGGGTTCGACGCCGTGTCGCGCTTCGAGGAGGCGCCCAAGCCCGGTCAGATCATGTTTGTCGGAAATGGCGGCACGATTCTGTTCTATGTGATCGAACACGATCGCGCAGTGACGGCGCGGCTCGTGGAATGGCTGCAGCACTCCGATTTTGCCGGCGTCATTTTCGCGCGTGAAAAATTCGAGGGCGCTTTTCCGCTTGAGGCCGTTCACGCCGACACCCCGGATGCACCTGACGTCGTGGTGGCATTGCATTGGACCGCGAAACCGAATCGCTTTGGCGTTCCGGGGACGATCATCACGGATTCCGCCCGGGGCACTAACGAAGGAAGCCACGCCACGCTGAGTGAATTCGACGTCCACAACACCTTGATCGCCGCCGGTCCCGATTTTCGCCGTGGCTTGATGAGCGATGTTCCCAGCGGCAACGTGGATCTCGCGCCAACCGTTCTGCACCTTCTCGGATTGGACGGGCCCAACAAATTCGACGGCCGCGTCTTGGTGGAGGCGCTAAACGAAACCGCTTCCCCCGACAAGAAAACTACGACGAAAACATCGGAAGTTTCGCGCACCTTTCCCACCGGTGAATGGCGCCAGCATTTGCGGATTTCGCGAGTGGGCGAGAACGCATACATCGATGAAGGCAATGGCGCCTTCGAGACATCAAACGCCAAGCCCTAAACGATTCTGTTCTTCCTCTTCCTCTGCCTTTTCCTCTTCCTCTGCCTTTTCCTCTTCCTCTGCCCGATTCTTCTTTTTCTTTAAGTGAGAGGTAGAGGAAGAGGAAGCTAGAGAGCGGAAAAAACGTCGTAGAATTTTCTGGACTGATCCCTCTTCGTTTGGCAAAAA
>JBEEHO010000052.1:0-9272 GCA_041167425.1 Verrucomicrobiota bacterium
GCGCTTCCGTGCCGGCGCAGCATCCGGTTTCCGATCGAATGAAACGTGCCGCCCCAAAGTCCGCTCGCATCCACCGGCAGAAGATTTGCGACGCGATCGAGCATCTGTCGCGCGGCTTTGTTCGTGAACGTGAGCAGGAGGATATTGCGCGGATCGATCCCGTTCTCGAGGAGATACGCCACGCGATAGGTGAGCGTGCGCGTTTTACCGCTCCCCGCTCCGGCGATCACCAGCAGCGGACCGGGCGAAGCCGTCACCGCCGCGAGCTGCTGCTCATTCAACTCCGCCGCGTAATCGATATTGATCGCGGTCGAATGGGGCGCGCGCTGAAGCGTGTATTCGCGAGACATCGGGCGTAACGCTCCGGTGTTGCCGCGCGCTCTTCAATGGAAATATGGCGAACGGACGATTTCGTTACGGGACGCGCGGAGGCGCCGGCTTTTCACCCTTGCGGGTCAGCTCTTCCAGCAGCTCGATTTGGATCTGTTGAATCTCGAAAAGGCGATTGTACTGGCGGCGGAGCAGGTGATCGATTTTTTCGTGGAGGTGCCTGATTTCGAGTTCGGCCTTGAGATTGATTTTGTAATCATTTTCACCGCGCGCGCGGTCCCGAGCTTCGCTCCGATTCTGGCTCATCATGATGACCGGCGCCTGCAAGGCCGCGAGGGCGGAGAGGACCAGATTCATCAGAATGTAGGGATAGGGATCGAATGCCCTCGTTGCGAGGAAGAAGCTGTTGAGCACAATCCAGAGCAGCAGGACGACGCTGAAGAAAATAATGAAGGTCCAGCTCCCGCCAAAAGCCGCGATCGTGTCGGAAAGCCGCTCCCCGAAAGTCAGCTTCTTCTCGAATTGCCTGGCGATGTCGCTCGAAAGAATTTCGTGTTGTTGCAGGCTCTCGACGACTTCCTGATCGAGCGCAGAGAGCTCACCGATTTCGTCTTCCAGGACCTCCTTCACGTAATCCCGGCGAAACTTTCCCAAATCGTCGAAGCAGATGAAGCCTTTCCCATCCCACTGCGAATCTTTTTTCTTGATGAAGTCCGAGAGAGATGGGCGAACGACTTCGCCGATCGTGCCTTGTTCCGGTGATTTCGGTTGCTGGCAGATCTGACACACCACCGGTGATTCCGCCGAGCTCATGCGAGTTTTGTAGCTGAAGGCAGCAACGGCCGTCGACCTCGGTTTTGCGGAGCGCAGCGAAAAATTCGCCACGCTGGCGCAGAAGATTCCATCATCATCGCAAAGTCACCGAGCGCGATCCGGAGCGCCCGTGATCGTCCAGCGCCGTGAGCTGGTACACGCCGGGCGTCGGTTTCCAGCAAAGGACCTCATGAGCTTCGCACGCGCCGATGAATGTTTTGTCGGCAAACCAGTACAGTTTCCGCACGCCACTCTCAGTCTCGGCCCGAAGCGGAATGCCGGGAGTGCTCACGGACGTTTGCGACAGGGTCATCTCGTTCGCGGGCAAAGTGATCTTGGGGGCGTGGCCGCCGCGGGCGAGGAGATCGCTCCCGATCGCCGGCAGAAATGGTGGCGGCAATTTTCGCGGAACTCCGGCCCGCTCGAAAAGAGCGAGCAAATCCGACGACCAGAATTCATAGATTTCGCGTTTCAGCACTCGCGTGCCGTCGTCCTGATCCACGCGCAAACCTGTCGCTAATTCCACCAGGACCTCGCGGTGCACATCGCAAGTTGCGATCGGAGAGATCCCGGGAATGAACCAGCTCTCCGTGCGATGCGGACAGGATGGACCGGGAAGCTGGCCGGAAACCGAACAGAACTCCACGCGTTTCAGATTCGATCCCGGAGGAGGCAGATGTGGCGCGACCCGCGCGGGCCGGTTCGTGCGCAAACCGTCGATCATTTGAAACAGGAGCGGCGCCGCGGCGGTGCGGCCAATGAACGCGGGATTTCTCCGGCCGTCGAAGTTGCCGACCCAGACGGCCAGGACATACCGATCGAAGACCGCCACCGACCACGCATCACGAAATCCATGCGATGTGCCGGTTTTCCAGAAAACCTGCGCGCGGGAACTTGAATCCGCGCAGGTCATCCCTGGTCTCGGAATTTGTCCGAGCATTTCGAGAGTAAGAAAAGCCGACTCCGGGCTGAGTAATCGCCGGCTGGGGTCCGGCGGTCCATGCACCAGGCGGCGCAGCGGCTGGAGCCGTCCGCTGTTGGCCAGCGTTGCGTAAAGGCGCACCAAATCTTCCATCGTCACTTCCGCGCCACCGAGCGGCAACGAGAGGCCGTAGTGCGATTCCGGGTGCGGCAGATGGACATCTGCCGCGCGCAGAAATTCATACAGAGTCGGGTGCGACAATTCCGAGGCGAGCGTTACGGCGGGCACATTGCGGCTGCGCGCCAGAGCATCGGAGGCGCGGATCGGCCCGAGGAATTCGCGATCGAAATTTTCCGGATTGTAATCTCCGAAGCTGCGGGGCGCGTCCTTGAGCAACGTAAGCGGATGAATGCGCCCCTGGTCGAGCGCGAGCGCGTAAACAAACGGCTTCAAGGTCGAGCCGGGCGAGCGCGGCCGCCGCGTTCCATCCACCTGTCCGTGGATTCCCCTGTTCGAAAAATTCGCGGAGCCGACCTCCGCGAGAACTTCCATGCTTTGGAAATCGATCAGGAGCGCAGCCGCGTTTTCTATTCCGCGCTGGCGATTCTGCACGATGTAATCGCTGACGCGGCGCTCCAAGATTTGCTGCAGGGAGAGATCGAGCGTGGTCATGATCTCCGTCCCGTCTGTTTTCTGCGCGAGGATTTCCTGGACGAAATGCGGCGCGACCAACTCAGTCCTCGGCCGCGCTTCCGGGCGAAACATTTCGCGCACATCCTGATCGGACGCGCGCGCAGAACGACGTCGCTGCGCGGCCGTGAGCACTTCGTTTTCGCGGCCGGAAATCAAGGCGCGGCGGGTAGGGCTTTGCGGGATCAAACTCAACGCGAGAGCTTCCGGGCCGCTCAAGCGCGCGACTGTTTTGCCGAAGTAAATTTCGCTGGCCGCGCCGGCGCCTTCAATGTTTCGCCCATATGGCGCAAGATTCAGGTAGGCTTCGAGGATTTCGTTTTTCGAGTAATGGCGCTCCAGCTCGAGCGCGCAGAGGATCTGCCGAAGCTTCCCGGTCAGCGTGCGCGTATGCAGATGAAAGCGCAGTCGCGCCAGCTGCATCGTGATGGTCGAAGCGCCCGCGCGTGGGTGACCGGAACGGATGAAGTTCCAGGCGGCACGAAATACCGGCACCGGATTTACACCAGGATGCTGCCCAAAATATTTGTCCTCGAAACGGACTGTCGCCTTGATGAGCGCTGGCGAAATATCGCGAAGCGATGTCCAGATTCGGTATTTCTGATCCGCGGTGAGCGTAACGCGAAGCACGTTTCCGCTCCGATCGCGCACCCGTGTCGAAAATTCGATTCCATCCGTTAATGATGGCTTGGGGAGAAAGAACCAGACAAAGAAAAGAACCAGAACGGGAAGCCCGAAATAGAAACAGCGGCGAAGCGCAGAACGTCTGGGGAGCGAACGCGCCTCGCGTGCTGGTTTCGGCGCCTCGCCGAAACAATCTTCTCCGCGAGCGAGTGGGGCCGAGGCAGTGAGAAGTTCGCGAGGGCGGGGCGCCCTCGCCGGCACGCGAGGCGCGTGCGCTCCCCGGAGTTTATGGCGAACCGTGAATTTCACTTTCCGGTCTCCGCAATTATTTTGTCACGCTGATCTTCCCGCTCACTCCGCGCGCCTTCAAGTTGCGGTCATACATCGATTCCGCGAAGACTGGCGGGACGACGAAACTTCCGCGGTTGCACGATTTGATCTGGTAGGTGATTTCGAGCGCGTCCTTCGGAACCGTGGCGAAAAAGACGGCGCGATCTTCGCGGACCTCGACGTAGTCCACGCCTTTGATCGACGAGATGCCGGGTGAAAGCGACGACCCGACGATCTCAAACCCGCCCGGCAAAAGATCGACCACCGCGACGTTCGTGATGGATTCGGAACGAAGACTGCGCACGCGCAGCCGGACCGTTATGACTTCGCCTAATTGCGTATTCGTGACCGGTTTGCCCGATTTATCCAGCAGTTCGCGGTAAACTTCCAAGCCATCGGAAACTGTCTTGCCCGGCAGTTGCCGATCGAATCCGGCTTCGATGACCTGGAAAAATGCGCCCGGCGGATTGAGAGCGGTGGCACTGCGAAAACGAATCGTGGCGGCATCGCCGGAGAAGTCCGAGCGTTGCAGCAATTTCGTTCCACTCGTCAGGCCTTTCCCCTTTTTCGCTTTGTCGATTTCCTCGATCGTGAGCTCGGGCGGATGTTGCGCGATCATTTGCGAATACGATTTTAGCGCGAGCACCGCATACGCCGCCGAGAGGGTGTTGAAGGCGCCCTCGCTCACCGGCTTGAGGATGTTTTCAAATTCCGCCGCGGAAAGTTTCTTCAGGCGCGCGGAAAATTCTCGCGCGAGGATCGCGACATATTGGGCGTCCGCGCCCAGGGGCTGGTAGAAATCGGTGGTCTGCCTCGGATCGTGCTGGCCGATGCGATAGCGCCCGATCAGTTTCGCGGCCTCGTCCTCCTTTTTCAGGATGTGCAGTGCGCCCGCGAGATAAACACCGGTGAGGTCAGCGGGCCATTCCTTCGCGAAATTCTTATCGAGATAATCGCGCAGGTTCAGAATATAATTGGTGGTCACGACACCTTCGCGGCTCAGCAGGTAGATGGCGTAAGCGACCGCGCGCGCGTCATCGAGACTCGCAGGTTCTTTCGCCACCATCGCCTGCAGATTGCGCAGACCGCTCGCGAACATTTCCGGCGGAGGCGCAAAGCCGGCCGCCTTCGCCTCGATCAGAAAATGCATTGCGTAAACCGACATGAAATCGATGCCCGCGCCTTTCTCCGGCCCCCAGTAACCAAAAGCGCCCTGATCGTTTTGACGACGGCGGAGAACAGCGAAGACGTTTTCGAGTTGCGCGTTGACCTCTTTCCGGTCCAATCCGAAATCGGCTTCGTTGGCGAGGACGAGCCGGCAAAAAGCGCCGCTGGTGATCTGTTCGCTGCAGCCGTGCGGGAATTCTTTCAGATAAACATCGAGCCCATGAGCGAGACCCAGCGGCAGCGCGGAGACGGAAGCAATGAGCTTGCGGAACTCCGGATACATCTCGCGCGTCGTCGGCACATCCACACTCGTCTTGGTGAAGCTGCCGCCGCGAACCTGCGTCATGAACGTGGCCGGCGGCCGCACGCTGATGGTGGAACGCAGCCGCGTTTCCTTACCGCCGGTCGTGGCGATAAACGTGATCGTGCCCGAGCCGAGTTTGTCGTTCACATGGACCGAGAAAGCGGTGGTTTGCTCGCGGCCCTCGGAGATCCGCAGCGTTTGCGACGGCGTTTTCACGATCTGCACATGCTCCGAACTTTCGGCGCGGATCTGCACCTCGGCGTTTTCACCGGAACCGTCAACGTTGTTCGCGACGGTCACGCCCGCTTCGAAATCATCCCCTGGCGCGGCGAGAACCGGCACGCTCGGCGTGATCACAAACGGTCCGCGAATAAGTGCATCGCGCTGCGCTGCTCCGGTCGCGTCATCGGCCACCGCCACCGCCATGACGGTGAGCGTGCCGCTAAAATAATCCGGCACATGGTAAATCACTTCGCGCGCCGTGACGTCGGCGTCCACGATGCCGGACCAGTACACCACCGGTTTTTCCGTCACCCGCTTGAACGGATTCAACTGCTTCGGATTATCGCCATCGCCACCGAACGCGGACATCGAACGCAGCACCGAAAACTCCGGCATGATCAGATCCATGATCTGCGCCGTCTCAACTCCGAGCGCGCATTTGCGGAAGAAGAATCCGAGCGGATCGGGCAGCTTGTAATCGCTCACCTGCAAAATTCCTTGATCGACCGCAAACACCGCGATCTTTGACGGCCGGTCGGTTTTGTAGCTGATGTGAAATGGCTCGCCCGGCTTTGCGAGCGCGGCCGTTTGCAGGTCGACTTTCAACCGGCGCCTTTCAATGTTCGCGGTGAATGGAACCACACCGTAGCTAAGCGGGCTGGTGAAAACTTCCTTCGAATCGAGCGCGCGAATCAGGGCGACGTTGACGTAGCCGCTGCCTTCGAAGCCATCGGGCACCTTGATCCGCTGCACGCTGCTGGCCGCATCGGTTTTGAACCAGCGCAACGCATAGACCTTGTCGCGCTCGATTGTGATCAGCCCGCTGCCGGCGTACGGCGCGGTGATGCTGATCTCGATCTCCTCGCCGGTATTGTATTGCGGGCGCGAGAGCTTCACTTGCAGCTCCGAGTTCTTGTCGAGCGCCCGCTTGACGATTCCGCTGCCGACGACGGAAAAACGAATCCGGCTCAGCTTGCGTCCGCCTTCGTCGCGCAGCTCGACGATATAATCGCCGGGATCGTTCGTCGGAAGCTGATAGCGCAATCCATCCGCGCTGATGGCGATTTTCTCGGACTTCGCGACCCGCTCTTTCAAGACCGACTCATATCCATAGCTGCCGTTTTCTTTCTTCGCCACGACCGAGACGTGTTCCTGCGCGATCACATCCAGGGTGAGGTTTTCGAGCGCGATGCGTTTGAGTTGGGGATCGACCGCGAGCAAATCGACTGCGCGCGGCGAATTCGCATTGATGTAACTCAGGTTGCCGTCGGTCTTGTAGCCGACCACGTAAGGCAGCGCGGATACGAGCACGGAAGCCTGGCCGGCGATGCTCCGGCCGCCTTCGCCCTCGAAGGCTTCGGCGAAGAACTGCATCGCGTAAGTCGCATCGGCAAACCGATCGAGTTGCAGATCGAAGTCGGCGCCGCCGTCGGCGTTCGTATTTTGTTCGCCAAGGTCCACGCTTTCATGCTGCCGCACCTTGTTATCGTCGAAGAGTGAATCGTAAAAGCTGTAGTCGCGAAATTCCGGAAAGGAAAAGCCGGCCGGCGAAAGTTCGACGTGGCTCTTGATGCGCCGGTCCGTGGCGGGTGTGCCGTAGAGGTTCGCGAGCGCAATGGAAGCGCGCATCTCTTTCGGATCGACCCAGCCGTGCACGGAATTTTTTGAAAGCCGCGTTTCGATCTTCATGCGGTCCGGCAGAAATTCTTTCACGTTGATGCTGGTCGAACCCAGCAGCGTGGAGCGCTTGTTGTTCTTCACCAGATAGACGTTGATGGTGTATTCGCCGGTCGGTGATTCGTAGGAAGTGGTGTAACTGACCTCGGCGAAACCAACGGCCGGCAGCGCGAGTTTCTTCGTTTGCACGCTGACCGCCCGCGCATCGACCACTTCCGTCTCGACCGGGAGACCGGCGAGCCGTCCCTGCCAGTTCCGCTGTTTGATGACGAGGCCGATGTGCATTTCATCGCCGGGGCGATAAACGCCGCGATCGGTAAAGACGAAAGCATCCAGGTCTTCCGCCAGCACTTTCGTCACGCCATCGACATCGAACCGCGAAAAATTGAGCATGCGATCGTCGCGCGCATACGGAATGAAGCTGATGTCGTCATTGAGCCGCGCGACATAAACGACAGGCTTTTTTTCGTGCTCGTTCTTTTCGACCGAGGCAAAAGTGACGCGTCCATCGGCGGAAGTTTTCGCGCTTTGCACCGCGATCCCGTTGCGGCCGAGCAGCTCGACAGTCACGCCCGCCACGGGCGCACCGGTTTTGATCGACGCGACGAACACGTCGCTGGTGTGATCGGCGTTTTTCTTTACGAGCAAACCCAGATCGCTGACGAGGATGAAGCGGCTGGCGCTCGCACCCTTGATGTATTTTTTCAGAACGGGATCCCAGCCTCTTGCCTTCACGAAGAAAAGACCGCGCTCGCTGCCGCCGTCCGAGGGTTTTTGCAGATACTGCGAGAAATCGAAGGCGGAATAATTGGCCTTCCACTTATTTTGCAGAGTGATCGTCTGATCTTCGCGCGCGATGCGCGAGATGTTGTCCTGGTCGAAGGAACCGTGCTTGAATTCCGGCGCCTGGAATTCGCCTTCCGTCTGGCTGACCAGGTGGTTGATCTGGGTGGAGAGAACCCGGTCGATTTCAAATTTGATCAGCGGCACACCGCGCGATCGAATCGAGAGTTTGCGTTCGCCGCTTAAGGCGAGCAGTCCCCCATCGCCCTGGATGTCGATTTCCTGCGGAAGCTCCGGCGCGGAAAGGAGGTTCGTGAAATTCTCGGCGAGATCGTAGCCGCTGCGGGCGCGCACACCCTTGTCGATCCGGACGAACAGCTGGCCATCGCCTTCGAGCTTGAATTTGAAATGATGATCGCGGGAATGTTCCTTCTCGGTCGGGATCGCCGAAAACTTAACCACGGTCGCCTGCTCCAGGATTTCGGGGGTGACCTCCTCGGCGTTCGCCCATTGTTTCCCGGCGGATTTGTCGTCGGTTTTTTCTTCGTCCTCGTCGCTGCCGCTTTCCTCGTCCGACTTCGCGGTCTCTGTCCTTTCCGTGTTTGAGTCGGAGGAGGTTTCTTCACTCGCGTTTTCGGTATCGGTTTCCTCCTCCTTGGATGCGTCGGATTTCTCCGGCTCCCGCTTCGGCAGAAGATAAATGTGGAGCGCCTTCGCCAGTTCCGCGGTGCTGATATCCGCGCTGGTTTCGACATTGAGGATCTGCTCGGGCTCACCCTCTTTGTTGCGAACGATGCTGCCATCGATCGACTTGATCTTGAAGGCCGTCTCCTTCGAGGGGACCAGGGTTTTTTGTTCGACCGCTTCCGACATTTCCGCGCCGCCCTGCGCGGTGTGAAGATCCTTATTGATCGTCACGCGCATCCAATCCTCACTGGCCGGCAGCACGATGGGTGAGCTCCGAATAAAAGCCTGTCGATTGTGCAGCCCGTAGACGATCGAGAAATGCGGAGCCGGATCGTTAGGTCCGAACACGTTGGAGCCACCGATCATGCTGAGCGCGGCATGTTTTTCGAGCTCACCCGGCTCAACGGCGTGCGTCAAATCAACCGTGGCGATGACTCGCTGGACGCCCGGCTCTTTCGCGTCTTCAGAAAAAATGACACTCTTGATCTCAACACGAAATGGAGGTGTGGAAGCTTCGTACTCCAGCTTGTCCATGCGGACGTGCGATGGGAAAAGGTCCTGGTCGAAAACGACGCGGAACTTGCGATCGGCCGGCCAATCCTGCGTGGGCGTGAAGACAAGCTGGCGATCGTTGGTCCATTTCCAGGTGCCGGCGGTGGCGGGCTCGAGTCGCACATGTTGCAGGGCCGGATTTTTCAAGTCGTCCAGGCGCGCGACGGGTTC
>JBEEHO010000053.1:0-3449 GCA_041167425.1 Verrucomicrobiota bacterium
TCTGCGCGGCTCGGGATGACATGCATTTTTCACAGTCTTTACGAGGGGCCGGCGTCGCGGCTCTCGCGATGCCCATTCCATCCCGATCAGCGCCGCGCATGGCCGGCCTGACGACGACTACCGGAAAATCGAAACGGTGTTCCCCACGCTCACGAGTTCCTTCACCCGCGCTGCATCCCAGTTCGCCGTGCGAATGCAGCCGTGACTCGCGGCGCGCCCGATCGTCTCGGGATTATTGGTGCCGTGAATGCCGACGTGCGGCTTGTTCAATCCCATCCACAGGATGCCGACCGGATTGTTCGGCCCGGGCGGCAGATTGTAGAACACATCGGATTTTTCTCCGTGCTGGAGCACGCCCTCATCGTGGCGAAACACCGGCAGCGTAGCGATTCCGAGAATCTTCCAGAGGCCGATCGGCGCCGGCAGCGTGGTGGATCCCGGCGTAATGGGAAATTCCGCCACGAGCTGCTTTTCGTCGTAAATGAGAAGAAAGCGTTCCTTGGTATCGACGAAAACTTTTCGGTTCTTGAACGCCGGATTCACCGGCGCGAATCCTTCGTGCAGATCCTCGATCTTGAACGGCAGCACATTCGGCACTTTCACGGTGTCGCCCGGCTTCAACGCCTCGAGTTTCATTCCGGGATTCAGTTTCTTCAAAAAATCCTCCGCGGAATGATACCGCTCCGCCACCAGCTCGAGCAGGGAGCCGTACTTCAGTCCCTTGAGCTTCGCCTGCTCGGACGGCTTGCTCGCCGTCGGTCCGACAAAGTTTTCCGCTTCCGGCGGGATGGTGAAAGTGGTGAACGTTTCGGGAACTTGATCCAACAACCATTGATCGACCGCGCCTGTCTCCGGCATTCCGTGCGCGCGCTTGTAATGCAAAAGCGCCTTGCCAAAAAATTCGCCCATCCGGCCGTCAATCTTCCCCGGCCCGAAATCGTTGTTATCGAGAAAAATCTGGAGCTTGGTGCTGGTTTCCTCGTCGTAATTGGGCAGCGCCACCCGCACTTTCGGGCCCTTCTCCGCCGGTGCGGTCGTGCGCACCGTTGGCGGCGCCTTTTTAACGGGTTGCGCGGCGATCGACGTCAGCGCGAATAAGACAACAGCGATCCGAAAAAAATGCATCGGCGAAGTTATCCGCTGTAATGGCGCGGGAGGCAAACGCACGCTCACCGATTTGCCCCCGCTGGGAACAGGACTTTGTCTGGCTCGGCGTTCAGGGCGGCGAGCAATCTTTTGATCAAACGCGTTTTGATGGTCCCGGCTTCGCGGGGCGGAACAACGTAGCGCACGATCGCTTCCAGCCAGGTGTTATCGCTCACGCGAAAGATCACCCGGGGCCGCTCCCGGACCTCGAATTCATCGACCGGCGTCTTGGCCAGAAGCTCGCGAAAAACTTTTACCCGCTCCATCATCCGTTCGCCGATTTCTTCCGCGGCCACTCGCTCCATGGTCTCGGCGATGAAGGCCAGATCGGCGCCGTAGGCGACGTGGAATTTGATCTCGTTCCAGATGTAGGGAAAAAGCGGCCACGAATAATTGTAGATGATGGAGTTGAGCACTTTCTCGTTTGGAAAGCGGATGACGCGGCCGCTCGGATGATCGGTGGAAAGGTACTGGCCGCCGAATTCCCAGAGCGTGGTGTCCAGATAACCCACGTCGATCACATCCCCGGTGGCCTCGTCGATCCTGATCCGGTCGCCGACGCGATAAGGCTGGCGGACGAGGATAAAAATCCACGCGATGAAACTTTTCATCGGCGTTTGCACGGCCAGGCCGAGGATGATCGAGCCGACTCCAAGGGCAGTGAGAGCGGCGTACCAATTCACAAAAATCACGGAGATGGCGATGATGGCGATGAGCAATCCCACGACGAGGTGCTGGATGCGCTTGAGGGTAAAACGCGTGACCGTGTCCTCAATTCGTCCGATGGCGTAAACGCGCACGGCTTTCGCCAGACCAAGAATAATGATAATGAGCGCGGCGCCACGCAGAAGGCGCCGGGTAAGATCGACCTCTGATTGGAGGATCGGGATCAGTTTGGAGCCAATGAGAAAGTAGAGAATGGCGCAGCCGACAAGCAGGAGTCCATGCGTGATAAACCAGAATTTGTCCTTCGTTTCGACTTTGACTTTCTCGACCGCCTGCGTGTCGCCAGCGCGCGCCAGTTCCTGGCGCACCTCGGGCTTCTCGGAAAGTTCTTCTACGGTTTCAGGCATCCAGTATTGAATCGGAACAGCCGGGCCTGCTGAGCGCCGATGGAGCTGGGTTTGTCAGGCCGAAGCTCTGCCAAGTGACTGTAGCCGTTTCGCTGTGCGAAGCGTGAGGGACAACTGGTAGACGATTTCCCCGCCTGCGCCGGCTACAGAAGGCTACGCCGTCTTCACCCAGCACCGCAGCACTTCCGCGACGCTCCACGCCTGCGCGATGCAGCCTCCGGCGGTGTGCGGTTCGCGGGCATCGAAAACTTCGCTGATCGTGCCGATCCCGTTCTCGTTCATGCTCTCTGGGAAACGGCCGAGGAATTTTCGCGCGGTCGCTTTGTCCCGCGGATGCACTTTCAGCCACGCATCGATAAACGGTCCAATCAGCCAGGCCCAGACTGTGCCCTGGTGATACGCGCCATCCCTGGAGCGAAGATCTCCACCATAAATCGGTTTGTAATCCGGATGTTTCGGCGAAAGCGAACGGAGGCCGACCGGAGTCAGCAAATCGCGCTCGGCCACCGCAACCACGGATGGCCAGCGCGCTTGATCGAGAACCGGATAATCGAGCGAGATCGCAAAAAGCTGATTTGGGCGGCAGGCCGAATCAGTCGCAGTGCCGCCATCCACGTCCACCACATCATAAAGATATCCGCCTTCCTCAAACCAAAATCGTTTATTGAATGACTCGCGCGCTCGTTCCGCGTGATCCGCGTAGCGCTGCGCCCCGTCCGCGTTTCCCATTTCCCTCAGCCAGCTTTCGACCAGCTTGAGCGCATTAAACCAAAGCGCATTGATCTCGACCGCTTTGCCGCGGCGCGCCGTTACCACCCAATCTCCCATCTTCGCGTCCATCCACGTGAGCTGGTAACCTTCCTGCCCTTGAATGAGCAGCCCGTCCTGCGGATCGACGTGAATATTAAATTTCGTTCCGCGCAGGTGATGCTCCACGATATCGACCAGGATCGGCAACAAGAGCCGCAGCGTGATGCGGTCCTCGGATTTTTTCAGGTAACGGCCCAGGGCATGGAAAAACCAGAGCGTCGCGTCCGCGGTGTGATAAAGGCCCTCCTTCTGGCGGTCCGGAAACATGTTCGGAATCAACCCGTCGCGGACGTAATGGGCGAACGTGCGCAAAATGTATCCCGCTTCCAGGCATCGCCCGGTGACCAGCGTCAATCCCTCCAGGCTGATCATCGTGTCCCGTCCCCAATCGGTGAACCAGTGATAGCCGGCGATGACGGT
>JBEEHO010000054.1:0-5641 GCA_041167425.1 Verrucomicrobiota bacterium
GTTTTTTCCACCGAGCGCCCGCTAAATCTTCATCACCTCGGCCTCTTTGCGCTCGAGGTGTTCGTCGATCTCCTTGACGGATTTGTCGGTCAACTTTTGAACGTCGCTCTCCAAATCGCGCAAACCGTCTTCCGTTAACTCGCCGGCCTTTTGCATTTTTCTTCCGTCGTCCACGGCGGTGCGCCGGTTCGCGCGCACCCGCACGCGGGCTTCCTCGGCCATCTGCCGCAATGATTTCACGAGATCTTTCCGCCGTTCTTCCGAGAGCTCGGGAATCGGCAGGCGAATAATCTTCCCGTCCACCAGCGGCATGATCCCAATCTTCGATTCCTTCAGCGCTTTTTCGATGTCCTTGACGGTGGAGGCGTCAAACGGCTGGACCACCAGCAATCGCGGCTCGGGCGTGGTGATGAGCGCGAGCTGCTTCAGCTTCATCGCCGAGCCATACGCTTCCACGTCCACGTTTTCTACCAGCGCGGGCGACGCTTTTCCGGTCCGCACGCTGGAAAATTCGTGCACCATGTAGTCCACGCTTTTTTCCATCGATACTTCGGCGTCGAACAAAATTTCTTCAGCGGTCATGATTGGCAAGTCTGGATGGCGGCGAGCAATAGAAACCCGCGAAAGGGCGAATCGCAATCACAAATCGCCACGAGGGGCGGATCAACGCGGTTCGGACGGCCTGAGGGCCGGCCGTCCCCGAGATTTACTCGGAGACCATCGTGCCGACCTTCTTGCCGAGCACGATATCGGTAAAGTTGCTCGGTTTGTTCATATCGAACACCACGATCGGGATCTTGTTATCCATGCAGAGGCTGAACGCGGTCGAATCCATCACCTGCAGGCGTTGCGTGAGCGCTTCCGTAAAGGTGATGCGATCGAAGCGCGTGGCGTTCGGGTGGGCGTTCGGATCGCGGTCGTAAATCCCGTCCACCTTTGTTGCCTTCAAAATAATATCCGCGCGAATCTCGCTGGCGCGGAGTGCCGCGGTGGTGTCGGTGGAAAAATAAGGGTTGCCGGTTCCCGCCACAAAAATGACCACGCGCCCGAGCTCGAGGTGGCGAATGGCGCGGCCGAGGATGAACGGCTCGGCCACGTTCTTCATCTCGATGGCTGTCTGCACGCGCGTTTCTACACCGGCCTGGACGAGCGCGCTTTGGAGCGCGAGGCCGTTAATTACCGTGGCGAGCATGCCCATGTAATCGGCCGTCGTGCGGTCCATCCCGCGATGGCTGGCGGATAAACCCCGCCAGATATTGCCGCCGCCGATCACGACCGAAGTCTGGACACCCAGCTCCCGGACGTCTTTGATGCGCTGAGCGATCTCGCGCACAATCTGAGGTGAAATATTTTCGCGTGCTCCCTGTTCCCGCAGCGCTTCACCGCTCAGCTTAAGGACGATGCGCTTGTAGGCGGGCGCGGAAGTTTCGCTTGGCATGGGCGGCCATCATCAACAGAACGGCAGAACATTGGGAAGCAAAATGCAAGAGCAGCCGTTCTGAGGACGCGGTTATTTATACTGCATGGCATCCCGAGTCGCGAAAGACGACGAGGGACCCCTCCCATGCAATTTTCGTCGCACCCTGCGGTGGAGGAGACCATTGCCAGTTGCGGGGTCCCTCGCCGTCTGCGCGGCTCGGGATGACATGCGTCAAGCGACGCACAATGGCGTGGTGTAACCGCGCAAGAATTCCCCCGCGCTCATCCGGCGCTTTCCCTCGATTTGGACCTCGCCTAACGACAATGCGGCGTCGTTTGCCGCGATCGTGATTGAATCGGGAGCGGAAAGTATTTCAGCCGGCGCGGTCTTTTCGCCCGGCACTACTTTCGCGCTGAAGATTTTCAACTTTCGTTCGCGGCCTGCTTCATCGCGCAAAATGGCGAATGCGCCCGGCCATGGGTTGAATGCTCGGATCTTGCGCTCGATCAACGCGGCCGATTCCGTCCATTGGACGCGGCCATGTTCACGTTCGAGCTTGGGCGCGTAGGTCGCGGCGGAGGAATCCTGCGGAACTCGAGCCGCGTGGCCTCGTTGAAGTTGAGCGAGCGCTTCATGCAGCGCATCCGGTGCAATTTGCGCCAGTCGGTCATGGAGCGATCCGCCGGTTTCCTCCGGAGAAAGTTCCAGTCGCGTCTGCAGCAGCACGTCGCCGGTATCCAGCCCCTCATCCATATACATGACGCTGATGCCCGATTCGCGATCGCCGGCGACGATTGCGGCCTGGATCGGCGCTGCGCCCCGGTGCCTGGGCAAAAGCGACGCATGCAGGTTCAGGCAGGCGATCCGCGGAATCTCCAGCACTGAGCGCGGCAGGATTTGCCCGTAAGCCATGACGACAATCACATCCGGCGCCAGACCCTGAATCTCGCGGATGGCGTCTTCCGTCTTGATTCGTGGCGGCTGCAAAATTGGCAGAGCGCTGTCCTTCAATGCCGCCTTGATGGGTCGCGCTTCGATCCGCTGCGCGCGACCGACAGGTTTGTCCGGTTGCGTCACCACACCGACAAGCTCGTGCTCCCGCGAGTCCAAGATCGAATGCAAAACTGGCACGCCGATTTCACCAGTCCCGATAAAAAGAACGCGCATGGCGCGTTAAAGCTGGATCCGAGGGGCGGGCGCGCGCCGCCGGGGTCGGCGTGGGGCCGCGCTACGCGTCATCAATTTCTCACCCGCGGTCACTTCCCGCTGGCCCACCGACGAGGCGCAGCCGGTGCAAAGATAATCGTAGATTTCCTTATCGGGCAGAATCAGGAGAAGCCGTTCGCGCACCGGCATCGCGGTTTTGCACTTCTCGCAATAGAGGCTCGACGCGGTGAAATTCTCAAACTGCTGCTGGCTCATGCGACCCATTCACCCCGTCGTTCACGCTTTCGAGAATATGGAGCAACACTTTCGCCGGCGGCTGCGTCGCGTCGATGCATGTGATCCGGTCTTTTCCGTAATAGCTCAGCACCGGTTTCGATTCCGTTTCATACGTGGCCAGGCGCCGTTTGATCACCTCTTCGTTCGCGTCGTCGAGCCGGTTGTCTTTCAGCGCGCGCTTTTTCAGCCGCGCGAAAAGTGCGTCCCGGTTCGGACAGGACAGATGGAAAACTTTTTGGACGTCGATCAAATCGTCCATGATTTTGGCCTGGCCGACATTCCGCGGGATACCATCCAGGACAAGAATATCGATGTCGGGCTTGAAGACGTGGCTGTTCACCGCCGCATCGATCTGCGCCTTCCAAAGTTCCACCGTCACCTCATCCGGGACCAGTTCGCCTTTGCTCGAGTAATCCAGAAAGGCGCGGCCGACCTTCGTGCGAGTATCGATCGAGCGAAATACATCTCCGCAGGCGCAATGGAAAAACCGCGGGATACTCCCCAGCGTTCGGCCCTGAGTACCTTTGCCGCTGCCGGGCGCGCCGAAGAGGAGATAGGTGTGGTATTTCATGAGGAGATTTCAGTTATATGCCAGAACAGCTGTTGGGCACAATCTCTCATAATTTCGCCGCGTGGCTGTTCGTGTTTGAAGCGCGGCGCAGGGCCGGCGAAAATTCCCTAATCCGCGGCGACTGGCTCGACGACGTTCACGCGCCGGCCCGCTCGATCGAATCGCACCTGTCCATCAACGAGCGCATAAATCGTGTAATCGCGGCCGAGACCCACGTTTTTGCCCGGCAGGAATTTCGTGCCGCGCTGGCGAATGATGATGTTGCCCGCGATGACTTCCTGGCTCCCAAATTTCTTAACGCCCAGCCGTTTGCTGACGCTGTCCCGCCCGTTCTTGACGCTGCCTTGTCCCTTTTTATGTGCCATGAGATTAAGCGGATTTTTCGGATGCTTCTTCGGTCTTAGCCTTCTTGGCCTTGGACGTTTTCCCGCCCAGACTGATGCCAGTAATCTTGATGCGGGTCAGCTTGCGGCGATGGCCCACAGTGCGGTGATAACCTTTGCGGCGGCGATACTTGAAGGCGATGACCTTCTTGTCCTTGCGCTGCTCAACCACTTCACCCGTTACGGTGGCCCCTTCGATGAGCGGACTGCCGTGGGTGAGCTTGTCGCCGTCGCCATGGAACAAAACATCTCCGAAAGTGGTTTCCTTGCCGGCTTCTCCCTCGAGGAGATCGACATCGATAATATCGCCCTCGGAGACGCGATGTTGTCTGCCGCCTGTTTTGATAATTGCGTAAGCCATAGCCGTAGGAAAAGTCGCGCAAAGTCACACGCTGGGGGGCTTTTGACAAGGGGAAACCTGAATTCCTTCTCACGGTTTGCTTCTCGTCATGGCCTGCGGGAGTTGCGTTGTCATCCCGAGCCGCGTAGACGGCGAGGGATCTCGCAATCGCAGATCGATTTCCGAGCAGCCAGGGATAGCCCACGCAGTCGAGTGGTTGAACGTTTTCACTTTGCGATGGCTTGACGTTTTGTGGTGAGGTCCCTCGCCGTCTGCGCGGCTCGGGATGACAGCCACTTTCGTCGCTCCGCGCCGCTAACGACCAAAGTGATCTCGCCCTTCGCGGGATGCGCTTCGTAATGCGCCAGCAGCTCGGCGGCAGTGCCGCGCCGGAATTCTTCAAACTTCTTCGTCAGCTCTCGCGCGACGCAAACTTGTCGTTCCGGCATGATCTCAGCAGAAGCGGCCAACGTCTTGTTGATCCGGTAAGGCGATTCAAAAAACACCGAGGTTTCTTCGCGTTCCGCCGCTGCCCGAAGTTCGCGCTCACGCTGGCCGCTCTTCACCGGCAGGAATCCACGGAAACAAAACCGTTCCAGGGAAATTCCCGAACCGACTAACGCCGTCAGGATCGCCGAGACACCGGGCACGATCGTGTATGGCAACTCGCGCTCGATACATTTCCGGATCAGGCGCGCGCCCGGATCCGACAATCCCGGCATCCCCGCGTCTGTGATCAGCGCGACATTTTCCCCCGCCGCCAATCGTTCCGTGAGCTGCTCCGCCCGCATCGCTTCATTGTGCTCGTGATAACTAATGAGCGGCTTCCGTATCTCGAAGTGCCGGAGCAAATTTCCAGAATGCCGCGTATCCTCCGCCGCAATCACGTCCGCCGATTTCAACGCTTCGAGCGCGCGCAAAGTAATGTCGTTGAGATTGCCGATCGGCGTGGCGATAACGTAAAGCATCGAGGTGCGGACGACGCGTTGTTTCCCGCTCGCCGCTACGTACTGGCGGAGCCGAACGGCGCGCGATATTCCGGCGTGGTGTCCGGCGCGAAGCCGTGGCGCATGATGTTTTCCGTGACGACGCGGGGGACCAGGAATTGGAGCAGGTAATCGCCGCCTCCGGCTTTGGTTCCGCCGCCCGACATTTTGAATCCGCCAAAGGGGTGGCGGCCGACTACCGCGCCGGTGCAGGAACGATTGATGTAAACATTGCCGGCCACCAGCTCCGCTTTGACCCGCTCGATGTTCGCCGGACTGCGCGAGAAAAATCCCGCGGTCAGCGCGTAGTCCGTGTCGTTCGCGACTCGAATGGCTTCATCGAGATCGCGCACGCGGAGGACGCTCAGGACCGGTCCGAAAATTTCTTCGCACGAGAGACGCATTTCGGGTTTCACGTCGGTGAAAATCGTCGGTGGCACAAAATAGCCTTCGGCCGGCAAATCTTTTCCCTGATATGCAAGAGTCGCTTCCTTTTTT
>JBEEHO010000055.1:0-17561 GCA_041167425.1 Verrucomicrobiota bacterium
TTGCCGGATGTTCCGGCGGCACATCGGGAAATAGACGCCGCATGACCGGACGCAAAGCGCGCGCGATGCGTTGAATGAGGCCTGCGCGTTCCGCCAGGCGCATCACCCCAAGCCAAAGCGCCATCACGCCAATCAACCCCAGCGCAATCGTCACCGCCGTTTTTGCGCCATCGAAAGCGCCTGCGGTCACCTCGTTCAGGCGATCGTTCCAGCCACCGATCCCGACCGCGAGAACGACAAGTGCGAGCCAGATGTAATTCAGCACAATTTTTTATAGCAGCCCTCGCGTGGCCGAAAAGCGATTTGTCCGCTTCCATCTCCGGTGTCTGGGGAGCGCAAGCTGCGACTGGATCACGCGCGTTGGGGCGAGTGTTCCTTCAAGAGCGTTGCCGCGTGGCGGAGGGCGGAATCTGTCTGCCCGCCTAACATCCGCGCGATTTCTTCGCGCCGCGTTTTGCCGCCAACTTCGCTCAGCCGCGAATGCGTTCGACCCTGGATCACTTCCTTGGTCACGACAAACTGGGTCGCCGCCGCCGCGGCCACTTGCGGCAGATGCGTGATGCAGAGCACTTGATGGTCGGCCGCGAGTTTTCTCATCTTCGCGCCCACGGCATTTGCGATTTCGCCGCCGACGTTTGCGTCGATTTCGTCGAAGACAAGAAGCGGAATCGCATCCTGGGCGGCGAGCGAAGATTTGATCGCGAGCATCAGGCGCGAGATCTCGCCGCTGGAGGCAATCGTTCGCAGTGGCTTGAGCGGCTCGCCCGGATTCGGCGAAAAAAGTAACTCCACGGCGTCGAAGCCATCCGCGCGCGCTTGCTCCAGCGCCGTGAGTTCCACTTCGAATTCCGATTGGCGAAAACCGAGGTCGCGCAGGTTGGCGCGGATATTCTCGGCCAGTTTTGGCGCGGTTTTGCTGCGCAATTTATGCAAGTGGTGCCCGACTCGTTCGACTTCCGCACGCGCGCCTTCGATCTCCTTGCTCAAACGCTCGAGTTCCGCGTCGCGTCCTTCGATTTTTCGCAACCGCTCCGCCGCGCGTTCACCAAAAGAGATCACTTCGGCGATCGTGCCACCGTATTTGCGCTTCAAAGTTTCAAAGAGTGAAACGCGCTCTTCCAAGGCGGCGAGTTGCGCCGGATCGAGATCGAGCTGCTCGGCGTACTGGCCGAGGGAGCGCGAGATTTCGGAAAGTTCCACGATGCTGGCGGCATGCGCCTCAGCCAGCATTGCCTTTGACGAATCGATTTTCTCCAACTCGCGCAACAAGCGTTGGGTTTCGGCCAGCTGCGGCAGGATGGAATCGTCCGCTTCGGAAAGACGGCGCGTGATCGAGCTCGCCAACTCGACCAAACGTTTGCTGTTAGCCGCAAGCTTGTAACGCGACGCAATCTCTTCTTCCTCCGCGATCGACAAGTTCGCATTGGTGATCTCATTCACCTGGTGACGCAATAGATCGACTTCTTGTTCGCGCGCTGATTCCGCGCTAATGAGGCCCGCGTATTCGGCCCGAAGCATCTGCAGTTTTCGATAACGCTCTTCGAATTCGCGCAATGTCTCATCGGCGCGCGCGTAACCGTCGAGAAGCGCGAGTTGGCGCTCCGGCGAAAGAAGCGATTGATGATCGTGCGGTCCATGCAAATCGACCAGCTCGTCGCCGAGATTTTTCAGCACGCTCAGCGTTGTCGGCGATCCGTTGATGAACTGCCGGTTCGTGCCTGTGCTCGAAAAGCTGCGCTTGAGAATCAGTTCGCCGTTGGATGTTTCGATCCCCGAGTCGCTGAGGAGAGAGTTGAGCTTCTCCAAATCATCGCCCTCGAAAACGGCCTCGACCGTGCAAACATCGGCGCCGGTACGAATCAAGGATTTGTCGGTTCGTTCGCCGAGCAATAATTGCAGTGCCCCGATGATGATGGATTTGCCCGCGCCGGTTTCGCCGGTCACGGCCGTGAATCCCGGCGCGAGCTGCCATTCGAGATCCTCGACCAGCGCGAGATTCTTGATTCGGAGAAGAGTGAGCACAGCGGGCATGGGGAGAAGTTGAGAGTTGAGAGTTGTTGGTTGAGAGACGAAAGACCGCCTAAGTTTTGAACTCTCCACGCTCAACTCTCAACCCTCAACTTTGTCTCACCTTCCTCGGCACCGGGACTTCGCAAGGTGTGCCGATGATCGGTTGCGATTGCGAGGTCTGCCATTCGCCTGATCCGCGCGATCAACGGCTGCGATCGTCCATCTATGTCGAAACCCCGGAGTGCGCGTGGGTGGTCGATACCGGCACGGATTTCCGCACGCAGGCTTTGCGTGAAAATATTCGGCGCCTCGATGCGGTGGTCTTCACTCACTCGCACACAGATCACATCATGGGATTCGACGATCTCCGGCGTTACTCGCACGAACTGGGATCCATCCCGGTCTACGCTTCCGCGGAAACGATGAGCGATCTCGCGCGTGTTTATGAATTCGCCTTCAATGGGCTCAATCGCTTTCCCGGGTATCTCGTTCCGGTGCCTCATATCGTCGACGGTCCGTTTCCCCTCGGGAAAACCGTGCTCACGCCATTGCCGGTTCCGCACGGCAAATCGATGGTGAACGGATATTTGTTTTCACGCGAGGGCGAAAAACTGGTCGCGTATTTGAGCGATTGCAGCGCGGTGCCGGATGAGATCGTGCGCGAAATCGCGCAGGTAAAGGTGCTGATCATCGACGCGTTGCGCCACAAGCCGCACCCGACTCACCTGAGCGTAAAGCAGGCGTTGGAAGTGGCCGCGAGAGTGGAGCCGTCGCAGACGCTGTTCACTCACATTTGCCACGAGCTGCCTCAATCAAGTGAAGCCGAACTTCCGGCGGGCGTTGGGATCGCCTACGACGGGTTGAAATTAAGCTTTTAAAATGAAGTTTCCGTCGCGCGGGAAAGTGGCTCTCCTTCTGTGTCTCACGCCGTTTCTGCGTCCGAGCACGGAGGCGGAGGTGCGGCTGCCGCCGGCAACCATCGTGGTTTATAACAGCGCGCTTCCCGAATCGGTTGAGCTCGCGAAGTTTTACGCCCAGAAGCGCGGGATCGCGCGGGACCATCTGGTGGCGCTGAGCTGTTCCAAAGAGGAAGAGATTAGTCGCGAAGAATACGACAGCACGATCGCCGACCCGCTCCGTGCGATCTTCAAAGAGCGGAAGTGGTGGACGCTTCGCGATGCGCCTCCCGAGCAAAGCCCGGTCGTGGCCAGTTCGATTCGGTTTGTCGCGTTGATCAAGGGGATGCCGCTGAAGATTCGCGCCGCGACCGATTATCCGGGCGATCAACCAGGCCCAGGCCCGATCGCAAATCGCAACGATGCGTCCGTGGATTCGGAACTTTCCACTCTGGCCTTCTCCACGCGCAAAATTTCCGGCGCCCTGGCCAATCCTTATTTTCAGAGCTACCGCGCAATTACCGAATTTAACGATGCGCCCCTGCTGCTGGTTTGCCGTCTTGATGCGCCGACCGCGACGACGGTTCGCCGGATGATCGTCGATGCGATCGAGGTGGAAAAAAACGGACTTTGGGGCCGGGCCTATGTGGATGGGGCGCACAACACTGCGGGTGGATTCGTCATGGGCGATACCTGGCTGCGGGAAATCCCGGACCAGCTCCATCGCGTGGGCGTGCCCGTGGTTTACGACGACGCGCCCGCGCTTTTTCCGGACGGGTATCCGATGACGGATTGCGCGCTTTATTTTGGATGGTACGCAGGCGCCGTCGCCGGTCCGTTCACGCAGCAGGATTTCCGATTCGCCCCGGGGGCTGTGGCCGTCCACATCCATTCCTTCAGCGCGAGCACGCTGCGAAACGAGAACGCGAACTGGGTCGGGCCGCTCTTGACCAAAGGCGCGGCGGCGACAGTCGGGAATGTTTATGAACCGTATCTCGCGCTCACATCGCACCTGGATGTTCTGAGCGATCGGTTGCTGCATGGGTTCACCTTTGCCGAAAGCGCCTACATGTCGTTGCATGGGCTTTCGTGGATGACGGTGATGGTAGGCGATCCGCTTTACCGCCCTTATGCGGCCTGGTTGCAAATTGAGGATCCGCCCGACGCCGGAAAGAATGTGTCCGATTGGAAAACGTATCATGAGTTCGCGACCCGGCATTCGTCGCTGTCGGCGCCGGAATTTCGCGCACTCGCGCGGCAGACGGCATCCCGCACTCACAACGCTCCGATGCTGGAAGATCTTGGTTTGATGGAAGCGCGTGACGGAAATCTCGCCGCGGCCACGAGCTATTTTCAACAAGCGCGAACGGTGTATGCGAAACGCGATGACATTCTTCGGGTGGTGCTGGCCGAAGCGGACGCATTGATCAAGCAGAACAAGGCGAAGGCCGCGGTGGACCTTCTCCGAAGCGTGCTTCGGATCTCAGCGGATGCGCCCGCGGCGCCGTTGCTTAAAAAACTGGAAGCGGAGGCGCGCGCGGCCGCTCCGGCGAATCAACGCAAGCCCTAGCGACTGATTCTGCGTAGAAGCTGTGTCACGAGGGACCTCCCGCTCGTGGAACGCGTTACTCACGCGGCGTTACGCTTCATCCGAGATTTGCGCGAAGCAGACGCGAAAGCGATAAGCGCTTCGGCGATCCCTTTAGCGCCGCGTTCAGGTCTCGCGTGATTTTCTTTTAGTGACGTCCGCCGCGATTGGGAGATCCCTCGCCGATCTGCCTGGCCCGGGATGAAAAAAACGGCCTAACGAATGATGCCGCGCTCGCTCTCTTCGATAAACTCGACGATTTGATTTATCTCGGCGCTCGAAGGCAATTCGTTTCGGATCGCTTCGATCGCCTGTCGGGTGTTGTATTTCGAACGGTAAATGAAGCGGAACGCGTCCTTGATCCACTTCACACTGTCCGCCGGAAATCCGCTCCGTTCGAGGCCGACCAGATTGATGCCGCGCACTTTCGCCGGGTTGCCATCCGCGATCATGAAGGGCGGAATGTCCTGCACGATTTTCGAGCAGCCCCCCGTGATCGCGTAGCGCCCGATCCGGCAAAATTGATGGACCGCGGTGAGGCCGCCCATGATCGCGTGGTCGCCGATTTTGACGTGGCCGGCGAGCGTTCCGTTGTTGGAAAAAACCACCGCGTCGCCGACCTCGCAATCGTGACCGATATGGCTGTATGCCAGAAAATTCCCGCCGTGTCCGATGCGCGTTTTCCCCGAACTGGTCGTGCTGCGATTGACGGTGACGAATTCGCGAAAAGTATTTTCGTCGCCGATTTCCAGGAAGGTCGGCTCGCCTTGATACTTCAAATCCTGGGTCTGCTGGCCGATCGAACAGAACGCGTAAAATTTATTCCGCGCCCCGGCCGTCATGGGACCGCAAAGCGTGACGTGATTTTGCAGCCAGCAATCGCGCCCGAGCACGACCCCGGCTCCCACGATGCAATACGGGCCGATCCTGGTGCCGGGACCGATGATCGCCTCTGCATCTACGATTGCGGTCGGGTGGATCTGCACCTCGCTCATTGATCCATCAGCCTTAGCATCAATTCGCATTCCGAGACCACGGCGTCGTTGACCGCGCAGCTGCACTTCAATCTGGCGAGTTGCTTGCCGCGAGTCTTGGTCAACTCCGCGGAGATGAAAAGCGTGTCGCCGGGATAAACGGGTTTCCGGAATTTTACTTCGTCCGCGCTCACGAAATAACCGAGCCGTCCGCTGCCGCTCTTCGTCAGTTTCAACATCAGGATACTTGCGACCTGGGCCATCGCTTCCACCTGGAGCACGCCTGGCATGACAGGGTGGCCGGGAAAATGGCCGGCAAAAAATGGCTCGTTAATGGTGACTGATTTCACGCCGACGCATTTCGTTTCCCCATCGAATTTCAGGATCCGATCCACCATCAGGAATGGATAACGATGCGGCAATAACTCCATCACCTGGTTGATATCGAGGCCGCCTTCGCCCGCGGGGAACGCGTGTGGTTGAATGAGTGGCGTGGTGCGGGCGGACTCGCGTGCGAGCGCCCGCGCTAATTCCGCATTGGCGCCATGACCCGGCTTGACCGCGATGACGTGGCCGCGAATCCGTTGTCCGAGAAGCGCGAGGTCGCCAATGATATCGACGATTTTGTGGCGCACGAATTCGTCC
Organism: Verrucomicrobiota bacterium; assembly: GCA_041167425.1. Classification (GTDB taxonomy): domain Bacteria; phylum Verrucomicrobiota; class Verrucomicrobiia; order Chthoniobacterales; family UBA10450; genus AV80. Next base: position 6,114 of record JBEEHO010000055.1, read on the forward strand.
GGAAACCGCAGCGGTTCCTTGCTCAGGACCGCTTCGCCGCGCACGACGATCGCGTTCTCGAGGCTCCCGCCTTTGATCAGATTTTTTTCCATCAAAGCCTGCACGTCTTCGTAAAAGACAAAAGTCCGCGCCGGCGCGATCTCGCGCTCGTAAATGGCCGGCGTGATTTCCGTGGAAAGAAATTGGGTGAACTGGCCGCTCGGTCCCACCTGCGTGCAGGAAATTCGAAATTTCGAATCTGGCAGCAGCACGAGGAGCGAACCGCTTTTTGTCTCAATATGAATCGGCTCGCGCACATCGAAGAAACGGCGCGGCGCCTCCTGCGGAACGATCCCCGCCTTCTTGATCAGCTCCACGTAAGGCCGGGCGCTGCCATCGCCGATCGGCGGTTCGTTCGCGTCCATCTCGACGATCGCGTTGTCGACGCCCATCGCCGAGAGCGAGGAAAGAACATGCTCGACCGTGTGCACGCGCATCGAGCCATCGCCGATGGTGGTGGCGCGCTCGACCGTCTTCAGGTTCGCGATCGTGGCGTCAATCGTCGGCTCATCCTGGAGATCCTTGCGTTTGAACTTGATGCCGAAGTCGACCGGCGCGGGCTGCAATTTCAGCGTGACCTTTTCACCGGTATGCAACGAGGTGCCACTGACGCTCGCGCTCCGGGCGAGAGTTTGCTGAGGCTCGGAAGACATGACGCGCTTAACTAACAAAGAATGCGGGCGGTGACTAGGAAGGGTTTCGGTGAGCCGGTCGCTCGCGGGAAAGTAACAATTCTGTTACTTTTTACGTCTCGCGGGGTTTATGCACCGTTCATTAGCGTGCATCATCGGTGCCCGCTTGGGTTGGAGATCGGGTAATCTTGGGAAAATCGCGGAGATGCAAGCTATGAGAACATACCTGAGTTTTAATGTGAGTGCACGGAGTTGCCGGCTTTTTGGCGCGCTCATTTCCCTGGCCCTGGCCGCGCCGGCCTATGCTTCGTTTCACTTGATGCAGATCGAGCAGGTCATCGGCGGGGTGAACGGCGATACTACCGCGCAAGCCGTGCAGCTGCGCATGCGGGCGGCGGGAGAGAACTTTGTGGCCGGCGGCCAAGTGGTCGCGTTCGACGCCGCAGGGAACAATCCGATCACCCTGGTTACCTTCTCTTCCAATATGAACAACGGGGGCGCCGGCAGTCGAATTCTGATTACGACCGCCAGCTTCGCGAGTCATGAGACGTCGCCGATCGCATCCGATTTCACGATGACTGCGATTCCGGCGAGTTATCTGGCTGCCGGAAAGGTGGCTTATCAAAACGGCGGCATTCTCTGGTCGGTCAGCTGGGGCGGCGCATCCTACACCGGGCCGAACACGGGTACCACTGACAACGATGCGAACGGCAATTTCGGTCCACCCTTCGCCGGAGCGTTGCCCTCGGCCTCGACGGTTGCGCTGCACTTCACTGGCACGGCCTCCGCGCCGAGCACAAACAACGCGGCAGATTATGCGCTCACGTCCGGTGCCGCGACTTTTACCAACAACGCTGGATCTTCCACGTCGCTCGCAAATCCAACGCCGACGCCGACGCCCTCGCCGACACCAATATTACCGCGCATTGGCAAGGGCCCGATTCGCGTGGAATTGCAAACCATCGCGACCGGTATCACGTCGCCGATCGACATGCTTTCGGCTAATGACGGAAGCGGGCGGCTTTTTATCGTCGGTCAAACCGGGAAGATTTCGATTTTGAAAAACGGGCAGGTTTCGTCCACCGCTTTCCTCGATGTTTCGAGCCGGCTGGTGACCCTGAGTCCAAACTACGATGAACGCGGCCTGCTCGGCCTGGCCTTTCATCCCGGTTTCGCGGATTCCAACAGCCCCGGCTTTCGCAAGCTTTACACTTTTACAAGTGAGCCCGTGTCTGGACCGGCCGATTTCACGGTCCCGATTACGGGCACAGTCTTTAATCACCAGGGCGTCCTGGCCGAATGGCAGGTCTCCGCGGCGAATCCGGACGTGGTCGATCTCAGCACGCGCCGGGAGGTGATGCGAATCGACGAGCCGCAGGCGAACCATAATGGCTGCAAGCTCGCCTTCCGGCCCAGCGATCATTATCTCTACTTCTCGTTAGGTGATGGGGGCGCCGCGAATGATGTCGGCGCGGGCCACAACCCGACCACCGGCAACGGACAGGACCTCACCACCGTGCTCGGCAAGATTCTGCGGATCGACCCGCTCAATCCGGCGCTTACTTCCTCCAGCAGCGATCCGGTCAGCGCGAATGGGAAATATCGGGTGCCCGTTTCGAATCCATTCGTCGCGACGCTTCAGCCCGCCAATCGAGTCGCGGAAATTTATGCCTACGGTCTTCGCAATGTGTTCCGCTTTAGCTTTGATGCTATCACCGACAAACTCATCGCGGGTGATGTTGGCCAGGATCACGTCGAAGAAATCGACGTCATCGAGTCCGGCAAAAACTACGGGTGGAATCGAAAGGAAGGAACCTTCCTGTTTAACTCAACCAACGGCAACGTCACACTCGACCCATCGCCCGATCCGGCGTTAACGGATCCGATCGCCGAGTACAGTCATGATGATGGGATCGCGATCCTGGGCGGTTATGTCTACCGCGGCAACAGCGTTCTGGCGTTGCAGGGAAAATATGTTTTCGGCGATCTCGCCGCGACCGGCACGACCACGGGCCGGCTCTTTTACCTCGACGATCTCACCACCGGAGGAATCAGAGAACTCCGCATCGGTTACAACGAGCGCCCGCTGGGGCTTCTGCTGAAAAGTTTTGGACTGGATGCCAGCGGCGAGATTTACGTTCTGGCCGACACCAACATTGGACCGACCGGCACGACCGGGCGCGTCTTGAAAATCGTGCCCGTGCCCGCGGTCCCGGCGCTGTTGAACTTGTCGACACGCTTGAAAGTCCAGGTCGGCGACAATGTGTTGATTGCCGGATTTATCGTTACCGGCAGCGTTCCAAAAAAAGTGATCTTGCGCGGGATGGGACCTTCGCTCGCGAGCGGCGGCCAGCCGGTTCCCGGACGCTTGAGCGATCCGACGCTGACGTTGTTCGATGCGAGCGGGAACCCGCTTTTGTCCAATGACGATTGGATGAACGGCTCGCAAAAACAGGAGATCATCGACACCACGGTAGCTCCTCCTGATCCGAAAGAATCGGCCTTCATCGCGACTCTTCAGCCGGGCAATTACACGGCGATTTTGAGCGGAGTGGGTGGCGCCACGGGCGTGGGCTCGGTGGAACTTTACGATCTCGACCAAAGTGCGCCGGCGAACCCCGCCAATATTTCCACGCGCGGTTTCGTCGACACAGGCGACAACGTCATGATCGCCGGTTTCATCATCGGCGGCTCGGCCTCGCAGCGAGTCCTTATTCGCGCGATAGGTCCGGAATTAACCGCGGTGGGAGTGCCGGGTGCTTTGCAGGATCCGTTCCTGGAATTGCATGACTCATCGGGCAACAAACTCGCGATGAACGACAGTTGGCGTTCCGACGACGAGGCCAATATTTCCGCGACTGGCATCGCGCCGAATGATAATCGGGAGCCGGCCATTTTGAGAACGCTGCCGCCTGGAACCTACACGGCCATCGTGAGCGGTAGCGGAACCTCGACCGGAGTCGCGCTCATCGAAGTCTATCAGTTATTGCCGTGAGGCAAAATATGGAGACGGCCCGCCCCCGGGCCGTTCACTGCAGTGCAGAAACGTCACGAACGGCCTGAGGGCAGGCCGTCTCCAATTTCGTCCAAATGCGTCCAGTCGATTTCGACCCGCTGACGTTGCGCGAAGCGATCGTGAAAAAATAATTCTTTGTGCCGGCAACCGTGCTCATGGATCAACCGGGTCACTTTCACATCGAAACAGCAATACTCCGCGATCTCGAGCACGCGCCCCTCCCGCCACCAACGGATGGCGTCGAGCCCGACGGCGGTCTTCTGAATTCCAAGCGTCGCGTGGGCGATCGCATCCAGCCCGAGCCGGTGCCCCAGCTTCTTTTCCATGTCGACCATCAGGTCGGCCGTCTGCAATTCCGCGATGAGATCGAGAATCGTGTAGCCCATCAAAACGTGATAATCGAAGTTCAAGACGTTGAACCCGATGACGAGATCCGCGCGCCGCAGGCGCTCGATCAGACGGTTTACCTGCGCTTCACTGAAGACTTCGTACCGGCCGGTGGCCGTGCTAAAAATCACTCCGACCGACATCCGCATGTCGCACTTGCGCGCCCATCCCCCCGCGTCGTTCGCGGTTCGCTGGGTTTCGAGGTCGAAATAAACGATATCGCGTGGCATCGGCAAACTTCAACGAAGAGCGCGCTTCATTTCAATTCGAAACCGCCGCAATCAAAACTCATCATTTGATCCACGCCGGTGACCCGGAATTGCTCCACGACTGTGCCGTCATCCTGGAAAGCATCGATCCCATTCGCGCCGTGGCCGGCCAGGAGGCCGCGGATGAGACCCGGCGTTTCGCTGACGCTACAGAGCGGCAATCCATCGCTCGCCTTCAAGAAACTGCCATCTTCATCGAAACCGATCGCGATTTCCACGGTCACTCGTTCGTCGTTGACCAGAGGATTCGGCTGCAGCTTGATCTTCACTTTCTCCGCCGCGGTCGTACCGGCCGGAGCCAATGCGACCGGTTTGCCATCCACCAGGGAGAAATCCTTGTGGCCGACGATCCATTTTTCGAAATCCACTTTCCAATCTGAAATCGGTTGTTGGCCGCCTTCGGTTTTGGTCCCGAGAAGGCTGAGTCCGCGGACCCGTTGGGCCGCCGTGTTTTCTTCGAGCAAATAAATTTTGTCCCCGGTCATCGACGCAGCCACGGCCATCGGTTGCGGCTCATTCGCCGGAACGGTCAGGCGTCGTAAAAATTCTCCCGACGAAGAGAACTGTTTCAGCTCGGTGGTGGCCTCGCCCTTGGCGGTGCGATCGATCACCCAACGCGTCCCGTTTCGCCCCGGAACTGTAGTGACTGGATCGATGGTTCCCGGGACAACTTCAGACGGAGTGGGGGGAGGAGATTCCAACGGGTCGTTGTCGCTTAACTTTATCGTTTTGTGAGCGAGATCGTAAAGCGCGTGCCCGGTCCCTTCGATCAATTCCACCCCCAGCAGCAAATCGGCGTCACGCATTCCCAAGGACCTGATCCGGGAAATTCGCGGCGAATCATCCGCGGTGATCCAATCGTTAAAAAAGAATCCCACCCCTTCGATACCCAGATCGCCTACGACGAATCCGTGCGCGCTGTATTTTCCAGCCGGAAGATTTTCGCCTGCGTCGTCTTTTCCATCCCACGTGGTCGAGAGCGCGTCGGTGCCAATGTCGAATTCATTGATGTCCGCCTCACGATGCAGCACGCGGACGAGTTTCCCCTTCGCGTCGTAAATGCCGAGGCTGATCGTTCCGTCGAGAGGCGGCGGCAGAAAACTCACGCGTACGCTTCGCTCGCCGGGAGAAGATTTCGGCTCCGGCGCCGGCGACTCCTCACCCCGCGCCGCGATGGCGAAAGCCAGTAGAAGAATGGAAGAGAGGCGGAGGAACGCGTTGCTCAGCATGACAAGTAATAGCGCCAATTTACGTCAGGGAAAAGGTTATCGCGCCATTCGCAGTTCGAGAGAAACGCTTCATCGAGATTTCCGCTGGTGAATTCGTCGTGGAGACGATTGAACCGCAGCAGATGATCGCTCACTCGTTTCGTCGCGTAATTCCTGGCCGTGCCCGTCTTCATCAGGAACGCCCAATCGCTTGATTGCGCGAGCAATAATTCGCGCGCGAGTTGTTTCAGGACGCGGTCCGTCAGCGCGCTTTCATCTGAGGCATGCGCGTGCGCGAGTTCCGTGATCCGGCGGGCAGCGGAATGGAGATGCGGATAGATCCAGGAATTGCTCTCGTCCAGCCACACGCCGAGATACCCATTCTCGCCCCAGCTGGAGGCGGCGGGCGCGATCGTCTGTTGCGTCGGATGACTCGCGAGAAATGCCGTCGGCGTGACGAGTCGAAAATCCGGCGCGCCATAACCGTCTTTGCTCGTTAGGCGGAGGTCCTGATGTCCGTGGGCGCACTGTCGAATAAACGATTCAAGGAAGCGCGGGCCTTCGAACCACCAATGCCCGAACAGTTCCGCATCGAACGGTGCGACGACAATCGGATCGAAATCCAGGGCGCGGAGTTCGTTCATTTGCTGCCGTCTCATTTCGAAAAAATGAGTCGCGTGGGCGTCCGCGGCGCTTTGGGCTGCCGCCGGATCGTAGCGTTCCTTGTCGCAATCGCGTCCCGTGATGCGGTGATATTTCAGGCCGGTGAATTTGCGGGCGGCGCTGGCCGCTGCACCGGGCCGAAGATATTCGAGAGGAAGATCGAAACCGATATCGCGATAAAAATCACGATAGGCGGGATCGCCCGGATAACCTTCCGTCGCGCTCCAAACCTGCCGGCTGGAGTCGCGGTCTCGCGCGAAGGCCGCGGGCCCGGCCGCGGTGTAACACGGCGCGTAGATTCCGCGCCGCGGTCGCGGCTCGCCAAACATCAAGCCATGCGCATCGACAATGAACCAGCGCAAGTTCGCTTCCTGCATAATCGTTTCCAGGCCTGGTGCGTAAGCGCATTCCGGCAGCCAGAATCCGGCGGGATCGGCGCCGAACGTATCGCGGTAAGCAGCGCATCCAATCAGAATCTGCGCGCGCACCGCTTCCGGAGAAGCTTGCAGCAGCGGCAGCAATCCATGCGTCGCCGCCGTGGCCATGATTTCGAGGCATCCCTCGCCCTGCAATTTCCGAAACTCGCTGGGAAGATCGCCTCCGCATTCCAGGAACCGGAAGCGGGCATCGGAGAAATTGGTGCGATAGAATTCCGACAGCGCTCGCAGCGGTTCGTCATCGCGATTGCGCTCCATTTCGCGCGCGGCGAGATCGATCGAGCGGTCGAGATAATGGACGTAGCGATCGCGCAGCAATTGATCCTGCAACATCGCGCACAGTGTCGGCGTGACCGTCATCGTGAGTTGGAACGGCACTCCGTTCTCGAGCAGCCGCCGCATCATTGCGATCAGCGGCAGATAGGTTTCGGTAATGGCTTCGAAGAGCCATTCTTCCTCGAGAAATTCCTCGTGCTCCGGATGCCGCACAAACGGCAGATGGGCGTGAAGAACGAGCGCGAGATGACCGGAAGACATTTCGAATTTCGGAATGCGGATCGCGGAAAGATTTCCGGTTACCGACTCAAATCAAAATCGAATTGCTCCGACTTTCCGCAATCCAAAATCCGCGGTCCGCAATCGTTTACAGCGTCCGGCAGAAATCCTGGAAGCGATCGAGGCCTTTTTTGATGATGTCGATGCTGGTCGCGTAACTGAGCCGCACGGTGCGATCGTCGCCAAAGGCAATGCCGGGAATTACCGCCACGTTCGCCTTGCTCAACAAACGATCGGCAAAGTTTTGCGAACTCAAGCCCAGCTGGCTGATGTTCACCAAAATGTAGAACGCGCCTTGTGGTTTCACGGCGGTGATGTTCGGGATCTTCGTGATCCGGTCGTACATATAATTGCGGCGCATGTTGAACTCGTCACGCATGTCGGCCAGCGGCTGCTGGTCGCCTTTTAGCGCCGCGACCGCGCCCTTCTGCGCAAACGAGCAGGGATGCGAAGTGCTGTGACTTTGGATATTGTCCGCCGCTTTCGCGACCGCTTCGGGCGCTGCCATGTAGCCGAGGCGCCAGCCGGTCATCGCATAAGCCTTGCTGAATCCGTTGACGGTGATCGTCAGGTCGTAAGCCTCCTGCGAAAGAGAGGCGATGCTGACGTGCTGGATGTCGTCGTAAACCAGCTTCTCGTAAATTTCATCGGAGAGAATGTAGATGTCCTCTTCGGCGGCGACCTCGACGATGCCTTCCAATTCCTCCCGCGTGTAAACCGAGCCAGTTGGGTTACCCGGGCTGTTCAGGATCAACATTTTGGTCCGCGGCGTCATCGCGTTTTCAAAATCGGCCGCGCGCATTTTCCAGCCGTTGCGCTCGGTCGTCGGCACGATCACCGGTTCCGCGCCGGCCAGCCGGACCATGTCCGGATAGCTGACCCAATACGGGGAGGGGATCAGCACTTCATCGCCGGCCTGGCAGGTGGCGAGGATCGCGTTATAACAGGAATGTTTTGCTCCGGAGCTGACGACGATCTGGCTCGGCCGATATTTCAGCTGATTGTCGGCCTCCAATTTCTCCGCGATCGCCTGGCGCAATTCCGGCAGCCCCGCGCTTGGCGTGTATTTGGTGAAGCCGCCTTCGAGCGCCGCGATTGCTGCCGCCTTGATATGTTCCGGCGTATCAAAATCCGGTTCGCCGGCGCCGAAGCCGCACACGTCGATCCCTTCGGATTTCATCGCTTTGGCCTTGCTGTCGATGGAGAGAGTAAGTGAGGGGGTTAATTGGGCGGCGCGAGACGAGATTTCCATGGCTGACGGAGTGAGGTTGAGTGTTTGCAAAATGGGAGCGCAAGCTATGAGCGCGCGTAGAAATTTTCAATCAAAGGTTTGAAGTTATTCTCGTCCACCTGCACGATCGCCATTTCCCGTTTCGCGTTCTCCGCGGAATCGGAGGCGTGAGCGGCATTGATCATGATGGTCTGGCCGAATTCTTTCCGGATCGAACCGGGGGGCGCTTTCGCGGGATCGGTCGGTCCGAGCACATCGCGAATTTTTTGCACCGCGTTGTCGCCTTGATAGACGATGGCAATGCACTTTTCGCTTCCAGGCGCACCGCGTTTTTCCGGAGAAGTTTCGCTCGGCTTCATCCCGGCCATGAATTCGACGATGCTTTCCCAGGCGCCGCGGCCCTTCTCCGACCCGAGTTTGTCTTCCAGCACGGCGAGGACAGGCCCGTAGAATTCCTCCGCCTGCGCCACGCTCATGCAATGGACCTTGAACCCGATGATGTAGAGGCCGGTGCGCGAAAAGACCTCGATCACGCCGCCGGGGCGCTGATTCGGAAATTTGAAATTGTCCGGCTTGATCAACACGAGCGACTTCTCGACCTTCGCTTCTTTCGGAAACTCGATCACGTGATCGAGGATTCCGCCGTCGCGATCTGAGAATTCCGCCCAGAGCTTCAGATCGCGTTCCACCGCCTTCGGGTCGAATGCGGCCAGCGCCGCGGGCTCGAAGTAAATGACCTTGCCGGAATCGTCCGTGATGTAATCGCCAAAGGTGTCGCGGATCGTTTCGCCGCTCGTCCGCTCATGCACGATGTGGCCGATGGTGTAATGGATTTTTTCCACCGCATCCGGTCCGCGGAAAACAAGAATGAGGGCGCGCGCTTTTTGCCCGTTTACTGTGCCGGTAAAATTCTTGAGGACGTAATCGCGGATCAACTCTTGCGTCGCCCGATGGCGCGGATCGGTCTCAGTCACAATCGTGTCCGCGTAACGCCTCGTTAGGTCTTCGCTGGGCGCGAACATCCGCGCCGTGACGAGATCGAGTCCGGTGCGCGAGATCAGCCGGGCGATGATGCCGCCCGTGCGCGATTTGCGCATCGAATAGGGCGTGACGATGACGTAGGAAAGCTCTTCGGCGGGCATGCGATTTTTCCCAAGCGGCTTAACAGATCCACCGCGTTGGTGCAGGAAAATCGGAGCCGTCCCAGGCTCGGGGAAAGTAGCTTTTACCCGTTCCCTGCGTCAACTCCCTTTTTGTTCTCCTGGCGCCGCCAGCAATGCGATCCATTTTCCGCGGCGGCGGTTTTCCCGGATGGTGAACCCGTGCCGTCGCAAGGCGCGCAGGACCGTCAATTCCTGATTTCGCAAGATCCCGGAGAGGATCAAATGACCTCCGAGGGCGAGATGCCGCGACCAGAGCGGCAACCCTTGGATCAGGATCTCGCTGAAAAGATTCGCGGTGATGATCGCGAATTTTCCGACGAGCTTTTGTTTGAGCACGTCAGCGGTCACGAACGTGATATTGCGCAAATGATTGGCGCGGGCGTTTCGCTTTGCTGTCGCGCAGGCGATGGGATCGTTGTCAATCGCGAGCACACGGCTCGCTCCGAAATAACTGCCGGCGATGGCGAGAATGCCGCTGCCCGTGCCGGCGTCGAGCATCGCCCAACCTCGCGGGCACGAAAGCGTGATGCGTTCGAGCAAACGCAGGCACAGCGCTGTGGTCGCGTGGTCGCCCGTGCCGAAAGCGGCCTCGGCGGGAATGACCAGCGCTCTTGCTTGGTGCACCGCCGACGAGGTAACTTCTTTTTTTGGCGTCCGTAAAATGACGAGGCGGGAACCGATGCGCAATGGTTTGGCCCGGGCCTGCTTCGCAAAATGCTGAAGCCAGTCCTGCCGCAAGCGTTCGGCGGCGCCTCCAAATTCGCGGACGAGCCCCCGTGCATCCCGTTCCGTTTTGCAGGAGATTTCGAGCGTCAGGTACTTCCCCAGCGGACGTTCAATGACCGCGAGCGAACCGCCAAAACGCGCCACCAGATTCTCGCCATGGGCGCGCAACCAACGCGCTCCCGCGCGCTTTCGCCAAATATACTTCAAGGTTGTTCCAGTATAATCTACCGCATCACGAAAAGCGCTTCCTCGATAACCGATCTCGATTTTCAACCACAATGAGCGAGCCCGAGTTTATCCATCGTTTCATTCCTCCGCTCGCGGGCTCGCTGGCGCGCACTCTTTTGCTGCTGCATGGGACCGGCGGAGATGAAAACGATCTGATCCCGCTCGGGCGCGACCTCGACCCTGCGGCGGCGTTGCTCAGTCCCCGCGGCCAGGTGCTCGAGCATGGCATGCCGCGATTTTTCCGGCGTCTGGCCGAAGGCGTTTTTGATGAAAAAGATGTGATCCGGCGCGCGCACGAACTGGCTGATTTTGTGGGTGCGGCGGCGGTTCGTTATAAATTCGATCCGAAAGGTGTGACCGCGATCGGTTATTCCAACGGTGCGAATATCGCCGCGGCCATCCTGCTCCTTCGGCCGGAAGTGCTGGCCGGTGCGATTTTGTTTCGCGCCATGGTTCCGCTCGTGCCACCGGTCCTGCCCGACCTCGCTCATGCGCGCGTTTTGCTTTCCTCGGGTGAGCAGGATCCGATTGTGCCGGTCGAGAATCCGGAGCGGCTCGCCGCGATGCTGCGGAACGCGGGAGCGACCGTCACGTTGCACCTGGAACCCGCCGGACATGCTCTCGTCTCTGCCGACATCGAGGCTGCGAAACGCTGGCTGAAGAATTCGCAATAGAGGGACTGGCAGCCCGCGCTCCCCAGGCACAAGACAAAAACCTTGCGCGCGCGGGGGCAGTGGACATTATTCCTACCCGCTCAAGATGCGGGTGTAGCTCAGTGGTAGAGCACCTCCTTGCCAAGGAGGACGTCGCGAGTTCGAGTCTCGTCACCCGCTCCACTCCTCATTCCTCCGGCTCGGCCTCGCTCTCTCTGGATGGAAAAACCTTGGAATTGCC
>JBEEHO010000056.1:0-17944 GCA_041167425.1 Verrucomicrobiota bacterium
CTCGTGCGTGAAATCGTAGACAAATGAAACTAGCCCGGTCAGGGCGAAAGCCAGGACGGGCGGGATACCAGCGATGACAGTGTTAGCCTGATCGTAGGCGAGTTTCACCGCCAGGAAGTAACCTGCCGCGACGAGAACAAAAGTGGCGAGGCGCAGCCACGTCTTCACCACAAAGGTAGTCAGAAGCCAGGAGGCGATGGCTCCGAGAGCCATAAGCAAATCGCCGGTCCATCCAGGCCATTCACGAAGGTAGGCCTGGTGCAGGAGTGCATTAATCGAGTTAAGCTGAATTTCCGGGCCGGCCATGGCTCCGAAAGGAGTCAGGTGCTCATCGTGCGACCAATTTCCAGCTGGACCTACCAGCACGATCTTGTCACGAACCGCCGCGCCGTCCCCGAGATTCCGCTGCCAGTAAGCGGGCACGAAGACCTGATAGACAGGGATGGCCGTGTAGGTCCCTGGCGGACCGGTGTAACGGAACGAGTAAGGTTCAAACGGATGGCTAAGATTAACGGGACCCAGCTTGGTGGCGGCGCGAAGGGCAAGGGAAGAAAGGACCGCGTCGGCAGCTCCGGCGACGGGGGGTGATCCACCTTGCAGTTGCGCGAGGGTGACCTGGTATTGGGCGCTCCGAACCACGCCATTAAATCCGGGCCAGAAGTTAACGTAGCCGATCGCAGGATGATCGGGTGCAAGATCGGGAAAAACGGTGGAGACGGGCAGGTTCAAGGTCCAGGCTTGCTGGCCGGGACCAATCGTCTCCGGCGCGAAGTTACTCCCGACTACGATGCGCTCCGGAAAGCGGCTAAGAGTAGCTTTGAATATTTCGTCGCCCACGCCGGGCTTGGGGAGAAGAAGATCGAAGACGACCGCGCGTGCTCCAGCCTTAAGCAAGCGCTCGCTCAGAAGCCCATAGACTTCGCGCGACCAGGGGAAGCCGGCAGCCATGAGAGTCAAGGCATGGTATTCGACGCTTTCGGGTGGGATGTCGGCAAAGAGAGTCTTCAGGTCCAGGTCGGAAAGGGAGATGGAGCTACTGTCAATGCCGAGAAAGATCAGCCTGTTATCGGCCGGATTAAGGCGCCCGGTAGCGGTGATGGTATCGCGGAAGCCGAACTCCCAGTTGGTCAGAATCCGGCCGCCATGGCCGGCCTGCTCCAATTCGTAGATACCCGCGACCGCCAGAAAGATGCCAAGAGCGATCAGGGCGTGGAGCAGGCGGCGGGAGCGTATTTTGCGCACGCCGATTTGGTAGCAGACGCGCCCGCCGGAAGCGAACTATTTGCCAGACTAAAAGCTTGACTAAAAGCGCCCGGGAGATTGCGATAAAACAATGTTTACGCAAGAATTCCGCATGATCGGTTTTCGCGGCCAGCGGCGGCGGTCCCGCTGTGCTGTGCTGGCTCTTTTCCTTGGCTGTTTTTGCGGACCTGGTTTTATCTCGGGAGCGGATCTTTCGCAGGCGGTGGTGCGACAGAAGGTCAATGTTGTAACCGTAGCGCCTAATCTCGGCGGGACGGCGCAGCCCGCGGCGCAAGGCGCCGTCATTCATGATGAGAACGTCGTGCGAACCGGCGTCGAGTCCCGGGCTGAGCTGGAATTTAGCGACCTGACCCTGGCCCGGCTGGGCGCTAATTCGATTTTCTCGTTCGATGCGAAAGCGCGCGCGATGAACTTTACCCAGGGCGCGGTGCTCTTCTCAAAGCCGACCAAGTCCGGTCCGGTCGAACTGCGCACGGGAGCGATTACCGCGGCGATCACCGGCTCAACCGGTTTCATTTCCAAATCGGGATCATCGTCCACCCATGCAAAGAAACCCAACTCCGCCACTCTTGTAGGCATGCTGGAAGGGAAGCTGCATGGGGGAGCACGCTGGACTGATGCAGGAGGACATGAGCACACCACCAACTTTAAGTTGGGCCCAGGCGAACTCCTGGTAGCGCGACTGGATGGTCCGCCGCGTGTTGTCACGTTTGATCTTCCCCGGTTCTTAAGAACTTCGCCGCTGGTGACTGGGTTTCGTTATCCCTTACTCAATCAGGCCGAGCTCAACCAGGCCGTGGCGGACTACAAGGCGGATGAGCGCGGCGGTTTTATCGACCCGACCAACGTGATGTTAGTTAGCACCAAGCCATCGGTCTGGAACCCCTCGACCAATCAAATGCCGATCGAGGTGAGTGTAGCTGAACTGAACAAGCTGGGAGGAGCTGGCTTTCTCAATGTAGGTGGGACCGGCGTCATCCGGGGCCAGCTGGTTTGGCGAACGGACGCCGACCTTGATCTGTACCTGACCCTGCCAAACGGACAGCAGGTTTCCTTCCGGAACGTTTCGGTTACTTTCAACAATGGCAATGCCACCGCGAGGCTGGATCACGATAACCTCGGGCGCACCATCGACGTCCAGCCCAACATCAGAGTGGAGAATATCGTGGTAAACGGCGTGCCGCTCTCGGGGCTTTATAGCTTCTTCGTGAACAACTTTGGCAGCCAGAATGCCTCGGATGCTTTCACCCTCAGGGTTAATTACAATGGTCAAACGCAACTGGTCACTGGCAGCCTGGCGAACGGCCAGACCAGCAAGCCCGTTACCGTCACGGTTCCCGGCAGCCCCGGCGGCTAGTATAGGCTTACCCTTTCAACCTTGCCGCGGATGATGAGTTATTCCTTTAAACGGAGCCGGCCGCTCTTCCTTATTCTTGCCACCGTTCTCATGCTGGGAACGCCAACCTTCGCCCAGGAAGAAGCGGCTCGAATTGAGACCGAGCAAAGAACCAGGGAGCTTAACCAGCTAAAAGCCGGCCCGGCCGTTGCGACGGCGGAAGTGACAGACCCGGAGTTAGGAGACATCAGCCTCGTGGATAGGGTACCACGGCCCAAGATGTTTGCCTTTTGGACCGGACAGACCATTAACTTTACCAGCAACGCCTTTCTCGTCCGCGATAACGAACAGAATGCCTTCTTCTGGAACGGTAGAGCTGGGGCATCCTTTGTGCCCTATGCGACGCGGAATTTCACGCCGCGCCTGACCTTCGAGCAAAACTGGTTTCGCTACGATCATTTCTCGAAATTGGATTTCGATTCGCAAAGCCTGCAATTGGATGTGCAATACGATCTGAACCGGGACGACACGTGGTTCGTGAACGCCTCCTACTCAGGTTCACGTCTTTATTCCCAGCATCCGTCGATCGGCGAATTCTATCGCTACGGCCTGGCCAACTTGAGCCTTACTCGTTTCGCCCAGGTCGGGAGGGCGCCGTTCTACCTGGGGGTAACGGGAGGCGGCTACTGGCGCACCGGCGATGCTTCTTCCTCCGACCGCGCCGCCGCTTTTTTGAATGTCCTCGCGGTGTATGTCCCGTTTGAGACGGTCCAGCTCTCGGGCTTCACCAGACCGGAGTTCCAGCACTACACCCATGACCCAAAGGGGTCCCGGGAAGATTTTAATCTGACCGTGGGAGCAACCATCACGTGGAACCCGAGAGAATACCTTTCGTTTGGGGCGACTGCGGCCTACATCGGGAACTTCTCCAATGTCAGTGAGCGAAGATACGACCTGGTTACGCCCAGCCTGATCTTCGGCGCCAGGATTGCCTTTTAGCTCGCGACAGCTCCGGCTCCCATCGCGGCCTATTGATGCCGGCGACTAAGCGACCTAGGGGCGAGCCGTGGACACAGTCGTCCCAGTCTGGTTCAGGTTATAGATTTCGACCAGTCCGATTCCAGTAGTGTTATTCTTGCCCGCGACCACCGCGGTGTAAGCTCCGGGTGGCAAGGTTATCGCGACAGCTGACTCGCGATCGTTGGTGGGCGCGAGGCCTATGACCTTGATCAGGTGCGCCTGGGCCTCGTCGTCTTTCCAGTCGTCGTTCGAGGCTATAACAGTCCCGTTGCTGTTGTGCAGGACCAGAGTGGGATCGGCCAGAGTATTGTTAATTCCGGCCTTGGTCAGCGAGGGCCCGATTGCGCGCACGACCACATCCGTGTTGCCATTGATCGCGCCAAAAATGAAGCCGCCGATGAGCACGTTGTCGGCCGTCTGGACGAGACCCCGCGTGCTGATATTGGCGAGCTTCGAGTCGGTCGCTTGATCGAGGTCGTAGATTTCCAGAAGACCTACTCCGGTAGTTTGGTCCTTTCCGGCCACGATGGCCGTATAATTCCCGGGTCGCAGCGTAGCCAGAATGGCTGATTCAAGATCGTCCTGAGGCTGAAGGCCGGTCCGTTCGATTTCCGTTTGCTGAGAATCCTTCCAGTTGTCGTTCGCGGTGATGATCGAACCATCGGAGGCGTGGAGATCGACCGTTGGGTTAGCCAGCGCATCGGGGACGCCCGCGGCGGTGAGGGAAGGTCCAATCGCGCGGATCATGATTTGGCGGGATGATTGTCCCGTAATGATAAAGCCGCCGATCAGAACGTTATCGCCCGTCCCCACCCGTCCTCGGGTCGAGATATTGATGTTCTGAGGCGGTCGAGGCGTAGGTGTTGGAGTGGGCGTGGGTGTCGCGGTCGGAGCCGGGGTAGGTGTGGGCGTAGGGACAGGCGTAGGTGTCGGCGTGGGAACTGGAGTAGGTGTTGGCGTGGGGACAGGAGTAGGTGTTGGTCTGGGAACTGGAGTAGGAGTAGGAGTGGGCGTAGGGGCAGGAGTGGGCGTCGGTGTCGGAGTAGGTGTCGGTCCAGGAGTGGGAGTGGGTGTTGGAGTCGTAGGAGGCCCATCGTCATCGATGATTGTCCCTGTCCCATCAGCAACCGGGATAACCGCGTTGACGGAGTTGCTGAGATGCACGGTAAAAGTTTCATTCGGCTCGGCCGTGGTATCGCCGTTGACGAGCACCGTAATCGTCCTCGAAGTATCCGTTGGCGCGAAGTTAAGCGTGCCCGAAGTGGATTGGTAATCATTATCGGCCAGTGTGGCCGTGCCATCCTGCGTCGTGAAGCTGACCGAGGCGTTCAGGGCCGTGTTGCCGCTCTTCGTCACGGTAAAGACAAAGGCGCTCGTACTCACGCTACCTTCGTTCTGGGACACGTTGTTAATGGAGAAGGAAGGGGCCGGGTCGTCGTTAATGATGGTGCCCGTGCCCACGCTCGCGGTGCCCAGGGTAGCGCCGATGGGATTGCTCAGGACGAGGGAGTAAGTTTCGTCCGCCTCATATTTCGTGTCACCTATTACCGGCTGAGCGATATTGAAAGTAGTGTTCCCCGCGGGAATCGTTACCACGGTATCCGCGACGCCTGCATAATCGTTATCGGCTACCGTAGCTGTTCCGTCCTGGGTCTTATAGTGCACGGTTACGTTACTGGCCGACGGGCTCGAAAGAGTCAGCGGGAAAAAGACGAGCGTGTTGCCGCTGTTGCCTTCCGCCTGCGCCGCATTGCCAATGCTGAGAAGTGGCGGGCATTGCCGCAACAACACCGACACGCTGTTGTCGGACTGATTGGCGGTGACAAGGTCCAGCATGTTGTCCCCGTTGAAGTCACCGAAGGCCAGTGCGGCCAGTCCTTTGCCCGCGGCCAGGTTTACGCCCGAACCAAAACGGCCGGCACCGTCGCCTAACAGCACCGAGACGTCATTTGAGGTCGCATTGGCGATGGCGAGATCCTGCTTGCCGTCGCCGTCCATATCCCCCACGGCCACCGAGCGAGGGCCGGTGCCGGCGGGGAAGTTAGTGGCAGTGCCGAAGCCGCCGTTGCCATTCCCGAGTAAGACCGAGACGTTACTCGTGCTACTATTAGCCACGACCAGGTCTTCCTTGCCGTCGCCGTTGAAGTCACCTATCGCCACTGCTTGAGGGCTGCCACCCACCGCGAAGTTAATGGCAGGACCGAAACCACCCGCGCCATCGCCGGACAAGACCGACACGTTGTCCGAGCCGGAGTTAGCTACCGCCAGGTCCTGGAGGCCGTCACGATTGAAGTCACCAACTACCACTGAGCTAGGGGAACTGCCAGTCGCGAAGGCTCCGTTGAAATTGAACCCACCCAGGCCATCACCGATAAAGATCGACACGTTACCGGCGCTTCCGGTGGCGACGGCCAGATCCGGTATTCCGTCGCCGTTGAAATCGCCCACGGCCACGGCAGTAGGCGTGCCTCCGGCGTCGAAGCTGGTCGTGGTGAATTTGCCTGTGCCGTCGCCCAGCAAGATGGTGAAGCTGGCCGAGTTTTTGTTAGTGACGACCAGGTCCTGCCTGCCATCGCCGTTGAAATCGCCTACCGCCACGGCTGAAGGTTGGCTGCCCACGGTAACGCTGCCAGCCGCGGTGAAGCTCCCAGCTCCGTTACCCGGCAGGATCGACACGTCGCCTGAGCTACTGTTGGCCACCGCCAGGTCCTGCTTACCATCGAGATTGAAATCGCCCACCGCCACTGCGTCAGGACCAGTGCCGGCGCCGAAGCTTAAAGCGGCCCTGAAGCTGACCGGATTGCACGTTGGGACTGTCGATATAGTTAGGGTGAAGGTCTTGGTGATGGGTGCGAAGTCGGGGTCCAACGCTGTCACCGCGACGAGATAGCTGCCGGATGGATGCGCGTCCGTTACGCGGACAATACCCTTCAGTGGATCTCCTTCCAGCTTACCCTTGAAGTCAGGCGAGGTAGAAACATTGATGGCTTTGGCATTGGCCGGTGGGTTATCGGGCGCAATCGTTGCATCTCCCCCCAGCGGCACTGTGGCTGCCGCGTAGTTACCCAGGGTCGCACCGGAAACATCGACCGGGACGCAGCCGGAAAACTCGGAGGTATTGCCGGCGGGATCCGTCGCCGTAGCGGTAACGACATCACCGGCAGTCGTCGCGACGGGCAGCGTTGTGTCGGTGCGTGCTATCCCATTTACGTTAGTGGTTACTGGCGCGGCACCCAGGAAGGTCTTTCCCTGGCCATGGCTAGTGGGATCGCACTGGGGACTGGAGAAGAATTCAACGCGATACGTCGTGCTGGGTTGCGAGTTCAGAGCGCCCTTGATCGTGGTCTTCCCGTTGTCGGTCACGGCCAGACCGAGATCGGGATAGTTCTGCAAGTTGTTGGCGCCTGTATCCGGGTCTTTGTCGTCATTGGGGGTGACGCCGTCATCGCCCAAATCGATGCCCAAAGGATGAATAGGACTCGGACTCGGATCGAAGTTACCGAAAATAGAATTGGAAAGAATAGAGTTACCGGTTGATCCGGTGGCGATATCTACTCCGATCCGATTAAAGGCGATCACATTACCCGCGCCTGCAGTGGTTCCACCGATGGTGTTATTGTTCGAGCCGCTAATAAACACGCCGGTACTGTTGCCATTGCGCAAGGACGCGGTGCCATTGACGTCAGTGCCGATGAAGTTGCCCTGGATGGCGTTGCCCTTGGCGCTGGCGCCGCTGACAAGAATTCCTCCCGAAACGTTACCCGAGATAATGTTGCGGGCCGCCGCCGTAGTCCCACCAATCTGGTTGTTCGGCGAGTTATTGATTTGAATGCCATTCCCGCCATTGGTAAGAACGCTGGTGCCTGCTGCGTTGGTGCCGATGTAACAGCCCGTAACCGTGTTACCACCATTTGTGTCCAACACGATGCCGTGGGTTTGGAAACGATTGATAATCAGTGCGCGGATAGTGGAGTTACCCCCGGTTACAAAAAAACCGCTGCTCCCGCCGGAGCTGCTGGCGTTAGCGCCGTTGATCTCGATCAAGGGCTTGCCGTTAAAACCCGGTTGCGACGTGCCGTCGATAATTACCGGGTCGGTGATAGCTGGGAGCGGGCTGTTTAACGAGATGGTGAATGGGGCGCCGGGCGGAATGTTGAACGTGATGGTATCGGTGCCGCCGGTGTTGCTATTCGCATTGATGATCGCCTGGCGGAGTGAGTCCGTCCCGGTATCGTTGATGTTTTTCACCACGAACGTTTGCGGCGTCGCGGAGGTCGTTACAGGCAAAACCAAAAGAGCGGCTGCCCCTGCGCAAAGGAGAAGCTTGCGGAAGGTGCGCGGCAGTGCCTTAACCGGGGCCTTGATGTTTATATTCACGTTGGGTGCAACTCTGCTCCGATCCAGGCAGAACCGGAACCACCCTCACGATGCGCGTGGCGCTTCACTTCGGTTGACTCGGGCTCGCAGGGATCTGGAGATCGCGTTAAGCGATGTCCCAGCTCCTGATGCACGCGGAGATGAAACGTCGGGTGGCGTAATCAGCGTAATTATTACGAATGGTAGAGAAATATGTCGAGCTTTTATTTCCGCCAGCGAATCCTGCCTGCCTGACTCGGCCTTGAATTCCTCGCTGGAGCCGCTGTTGCCCTGCGCCGCTCACGGTTTTCCGAAGAAAGAGCTGATGTCGAAGTAAAGAGTCCGCTTTCTGCCGTCTCGTGTCGTAAGCTCCACCAGGTCAAAAGTCCGCCCGTCATGCCGCACCAGAAGCTGCGCATTCCTCTGCGCGGCAGGGTAATTCTCGGCGACATATCGGAACTCAGCTTCCACCCCTGCTTGTTCATCCGTGGCGCGGACGACGATGGCTGTCTGGAAGGAGGAACCGTCGCGGTCCGTCACGATGTTCACAGGCGATTTCGCGAATGCCATCGCGCCCAGGACAGTCACTATGGTTGGAAGCACCAGGTAAGCGCGCAACTGTGACATGGGATTGGCACATGCCCGGGCGAGGACAAGGTCAGCGGTCGTCGTCTGAAATGCGTCTGCCGTGCCGAACATCGTCTCTTGGAAACGAAGCACTCGGTAGGTCTTGCATTATTACTGAGCTCAACTCCACTTCCTACTTTCTTCTAGTCGCCCTGAGCTACCGCTTCGGCGAACGCGACGTCGCCGGACTTCAAGTCCAGCTCTGCTTCCGCCGGCGTGCCGAAAACGCGCGCGCGTTGATCGTCGAAGTCTCCTTCCCAGCGCGCCACGACTATCGTGGCCAGGCAATTTCCCATCAGGTTCACGGCTGAGCGCCCCATATCCATTAACTCATCGATGCCGAAAATAACAGCGACACCTATCGGACCAAGGCCGGCGGGTAGGAAACTGTTTAGGGTCGCGAGAAGAACAACAGCGGCAGAGCGGGGGACGGCTGCTACTCCTTTGGAAGTTACCATCAGGGCCAGCATCATGGTGATTTGCTGACCTATACCCATATGCTGGCCCGTGGTAGCTTCGGCGGCCTGCGCTACGAAGACGGAAGCAGTCGCGAGATGAAGGGTCGAGCCATCGAGGTTAAAGGAGTAACCAGTCGGCATGACAAATCCCACCACGCGCTTCGGCACGCCCAATCTTTCCATGGCCTGCATTGCCTTGGGCATGGCCGACTCGCTGCTCGTGGTGGCGAAAGCTATCGCGGCTGGCTCACGCACGGCCCTCGCGAATTTCCGGATAGGCACTCTCGTTATGACTAACGCAAGCCCGAAGACCACTACTACGAAAAGAGTCAGGCCGAGGTAGAGAGTCAGGATCAGGTTACCGAGGTTAACCAGCACGCCGAGACCTTGCGTGCCGATGGTGTGGGCCATCGCGGCGCCTACGCCGATGGGCGCAAACATCATGACGTAGTTCGTGAACTTGAACATGACCTGCGAAAGGCTCTCCATCGCGCGCAGGATCGGCTTTCCTTTTTCACCGACCGCCGAGACAGCCATGCCGAAGAGCACCGCGAATGCGACCACCTGAAGGATGTCGCCACGGGCGAGGGATTCGACCACGCTCGAGGGGAATGCGTAGACCAGCGTCTCCACCAAAGTCTTGGGATGAGTTTGCGCGATTTTCTGGATGACGTCATTGGTGTTGGGAGTAAGAACTACGCCCACGCCCGGCTTGGTGATGTTCACCACGGCCAATCCGATGAAGAGCGCGACCGTTGTCGCTATCTCGAAATAAATCAGTGCCTTCACCCCCATGCGGCCGACCTTTTTCAAGTCTCCGCTGCCCGCTATCCCCACGACCAGGGTCGAGAATACCAGCGGACCAATGATCGACTTGATCAGGTTCAGGAAGATGTCCCGCAGAAAATAAACGGAGTTTCCCCAATCGGGCCGGAAATAACCGATCGCTCCGCCCACGACCAATCCGATCATGATTTGCGTCGTCAGCGACGGGCGATACCACGGGCGGCGCGCTGGTCGCATCGTGGAGGGCGAAACGTTGGGCTGCATATTTCCCGGGACGTTACGTGAGATCGCGGCGTCTGTGCAAAGCAGAAAGGCGGAGCGCGCGATCCACCTTTCCAAGATACGGTCATTGCGCTCCATTGCTGGAATGTTCCTGACTCATCTTAACTGCACCTCGTGCGGGCTTCGTCACGAATGGTCCCGTCTGCAAAATTTGTGCACGGCCTGCCAGAAGCCGCTCTTTCCGGTTTACGATCTGGTCGCAGTGGGAAAAGCGCTCACTCGCGAGGCGCTGGCCACGCGCGAAAAATCTCTCTGGCGCTATCGCGAAGTGTTGCCCCTGCCGGCAAACGTCGAACCGATCTCACTGGGCGAGGGGATGACTCCGCTCCTTCGGTCCGCGAGATTTGGCGACGCCGTGGGAGTCGCTGATCTTCGAGTTAAAGACGAAGCGCAAAACCCAACCCAGAGTTTCAAGGCGCGCGGCATGGCCGTAGCGGTCTCGATGGCAAAATACCTGGGTGCCACGAAGCTCGCCGTTCCCACCGCCGGAAATGCCGGAGGCGCGCTCGCTGCTTACGCCGCGCGGGCCGGTCTCGAGGCGCATGTTTTCATGCCGCGCGATACGCCGCGCGCCAACGTGATCGAATGCCGCGAGCTCGGCGCGGACGTAGTCCTGATGGATGGCCTGATCACTGATTGCGGCGCGGAGATCGCGCGGCGCAAAGCAGCTGAAGGCTGGTTCGACATGTCCACGCTGAAGGAACCTTACCGCGTCGAGGGAAAGAAGACGCTCGGTTACGAACTGGCGGAGCAGCTCGATTGGGTGCTGCCCGACGTTATCCTTTATCCTACTGGCGGCGGCACGGGTCTTATCGGCATGTGGAAAGCTTTCGACGAAATGGAAGCGCTGGGCTGGATAGGTGCCGCGCGGCCTCGCATGTTTTCCGTGCAAGCCAGCGGCTGCGCGCCGATCGTGCGCGCGTTCGAAGCGGGAGAAACTGCCGCTGCCGAGTTTCCCGATGCGCACACCTGCGCCTCGGGATTGCGCGTGCCGAAAGCAGTGGGCGATTTTCTCATGCTGAAAATTCTGCGCGAATCAAACGGCGGCGCGATCACGGTGGATGACGAAGTGATGATCCGCGTCACGCGCGAAGTAGGATCAGCGGAAGGCCTGTTCGTTGCGCCCGAGGGCGCCGCCTGTTTTGCGGCTTTGAAATCGCTGGTCGCGTCCGGTAAGATCGCCCGCGAAGAACAGGTCGTGATCTTCAACACCGGTTCGGGAATTAAGTATCTCGACTGTTACGAGCAGTAGCGGCTCTTCGCCGGTGACTCAGAGTCCCATGTTCGAGAGAACTACCGCAATCTGATTGACTACCTCAGCTAGTTTAGGATGGGAAGCTTCAACCGCTTCCACCGATCCGGTGAGGCCATTCAGGGCGGCTTCGATCAGCTTCGGTTTTTTCTCGGCGCGGGTAACTTCATGAGCCGAGGCATCCACAAATCTCGCAATGCTCCGCGCATCTTCCTCATGGCTCCTGGCCAGCGTTCCTACCTCGTCCCTTAACGCCGTCAGCAATTTCAATAGCTCCGCTCGGGATGCTTCCGGAATGTTGCCGGATTCCCGGAGCCGTTCTTCGATTCTCTCGATGCGTTCTTCGATCATGGTTTGGACTACAAGTTGACCGCGCTCCGGCGATTTACCACCACGAATCTCTTTTTGGGTCGCGCGAGCCTGGCCAATTTCACGGGTCAGGATGTGACTTCCGGCGCTGCTCGTCATGGTGGCGCCGCGATCTCGGCCTCTCTATCCGAGGAGCGCCAGCCGACGAGATCTCCCGGCGGGGGAAATTGTGGGGCCGGGGGCCGGGATCTCGTTCAGGCCCGCGCCAGGGGATGCACCGGGCCTTCACTGGGTAATACGACTTCTGCCAAACGAAGTTTGAAAAAATCTTCGATTTTCTTTATTTTTTTCGCCGACGGCGATTTGGGGCCGGGAATTCAGGCTCGGCTGCCTTCCGGAATTGGGCGTTGGACGTTGGACGCGGGGCGTTGGACGTTGGGTCCCGGTGGAAATCAATTCTCGATACGATGTCGTGATCCTGGGCGCGGGGCATAACGGGCTCGTGGCCGCGGCTTATCTTGCGCGTGCGGGGCTGAGTGTGCTGCTGCTCGAAAAAAATGATTACATTGGCGGCGCGACCACGTCGCAAAAGGTTTTCCCGGATTACGATGCGCAGCTCTCGCGTTACTCGTATCTGGTTAGCCTGTTCCCGGAGAAAATCATTCGCGACCTGGGCTTGAATCTGGAGCTGCGCCGACGTGCCACCGGATCGTTCACACCGTACGTAAAGAATGGCCGTCACGATGGCTTGCTTCTGAGCAATGTCTCGGAAGAAGCGAGCCGCCAGTCCCTCTTGGAGTTAACCGGCAATCAGTCTGAGTTCGAACAGCTCAAGAAGTTTTACGGCCTGGCCCGAGTCTTTGCTGAAAATGTCTGGGACACGATGCTGGAGCCGCTCATCGCGAAAGAGGAATTCCAGCGCCGCTTCGACGCGGATGAAACCAGCCGTGAAGCCTGGCGCAGCCTGGCCGAAGAGCCGCTGGGACGCGCGGTGGAACGTTATCTCCAAAACGATTTGCTTCGTGGCGTTGTTTTCACCGACGCGAAGATCGGTGTCTTCACTCGTCCGCACGATGAGACGCTGCTTCAGAACCGTTGTTTCCTTTACCACCTTATCGGCAACAAGACGGGCGAATGGAAGGTGCCGGTAGGTGGCATGGGCGCGGTGGCGGCCGAGCTGGAGAGGGCGGCGCGGCAAAACGGCGCGGAGATTCGGACGAATGTCCACCTCTCAGCTCTCGATTTGTCCGGGAAAACGCGCAGCGTGCAGTTTGAGCTGGATGGAAAGACGCAGACGGTCGACGCGCGGTTTCTCCTGGTAAACTTCGGCGCTAACGTTCTCGCGAAGTTACTCGGGAAGTCTTATCAGCCCGATCCTGCGGACGAAGGCTCCGTCTTCAAGATCAACATGCTTCTGCGCCGGTTACCGAAACTCAAGGCGACACGCTACCCGGCAGCCGAAGCTTTCTGCGGCACCTTCCACATCGACGAGGGTTATGAAGAAATGAAGCTGAGCTATGAGCAGGCCCGGCTAGGTAAGCTCCCCGACAAAGTGCCGAGCGAAGTCTATTGCCACACGCTCACCGATAACAGCATCTTGTCGCCCGAGCTGCGCGCGCAAGGCTTCCAGACCATGACGCTATTCGGGCTCGACACGCCGTGGCCCTTGTTTGCCGAAACTAATGAGGCGATGCGACAGCGCGCTGAGCAAAGATTCGTGGAAGGATTGAATAGCTGGCTGGCGGAGCCGCTGGAAGATTGCCTTGCTTTGGCTCGTGACGGCAGCCGCTGCATCGAAAGTAAGAGCCCGGTGGATATCGAAGAAGCGCTTGGCCTTTACCACGGCAACATCTTCCAGACCGCTCTTACCTTTCCTTTCGCCGAGAACAAGGAACAGGCGGGCACCTGGGGAGTGGAAACGGAATACGAGAACGTGTTCTTCTGCGGTTCCAGCGCGCAACGCGGCGGCGCCGTCAGCGGCATTCCAGGTCACAACGCCGCGAAGAAGGTGATGGAAGAGGAAAGTAGGAAGTAGAAGAGCAAACGCCGGCTAACTCTTCTTTTCTACTTTCTACTTTCAACGGCTTCCTTCGGTGCAAAGGAGGCGACGATCTTCTCGAAGCGCGGATCGCCACGAAGCGAGTCCCATTGTGGATAGAGCTTAAGTTCGCCGTAGGTGACGCTGGCCGGAATCTGCGCCGCCAGAGTCAGTTGTTCGAAGGCCAGATCTTTCTCGCCGACCCACGCATAAATCATGGCGAGGTTTCGGACATAGGAAGCGCCGTCGAGCGCGTCTTTCGAAAGCGGTAACAATTCGCAGGCGTGGCGCCCTTCCCGGATGGCCTCTTCCTTGCGCCCGAGAGCGGCGTCGATAAGACCCAGCCTGCTCCAGGCCGGCGCGTATTCGGGCTGGTCGTGCACCGCTTTATCTTCGATCGCGCGCGCAGCGGTGAAAGCGGCCTGCGCGCGTTCATTCTCGCCAAAGGTGCGGGCGGCGAGACCGACAAACCATTCGCGGGCCCAAAGCGAATTGTTATAGGGATCTCGCAGTCCCTCAGGGCGGATCGCGTTCAGCGCGCGCGTGACGCCACTGGCATTGCGAACCGCCAGCGCATAATCGAAAAGGCCATTCGCGATCTCGGTCGCCGCCTTTGGATCTTCGTTCAGGGCGATGGAAAGCTGGGCGTGGAGAGGCTCGAGATCCGCGCGCTCCAGGAGCGGGAGTTGGGCAAGCTGCGTCCGCGCGAAATAATCATTCGGCACCAGCGCGAGCGCGCGCTCGTAGAGCTGGCTTGCTTCCGCGAAATGGCGCATGGCCTGGTAAGTAATCGCGCCCTCCACCAGGAACCGGAAGTTGCGCGGGTCGAGATCGATGCCCCGTTCGAAATTTCGGATCGCCTCAGTCCAACGACCCTGGCGGCGATCGATGCAGCCGATAAAAATGTAGAGCTGGGCATTGTTCGGAAGCAGCGTGCGAGCGACATCCAGCTCGGCCCTGGCGCGATCGTAATCGCGGAAACCCTGATAAAGATAATTGGCTCGCATGAGATGGGCTTCACCCGAGTCCGGCGCAAAAGTGGCCGCCTTTTCGACGGTCGCCTGCGCCAGGTCGCGCCGCGCTTCCGTGTGATCGAAGCCCTGCCAGTAAAGATCCAGATGCACCACCGTGAGGAGCGTGTACGCGCGCAGGTAGCGAGGATCGCGGACGATCGCTTCATCGAGCAACCGGATGGCCTGCAGCAATGGCTCCTTGGCATCGGGATCGGAGCCCGCGGAGACAAGGTCCCGGGCTTGAAGATAAAGTTTGTCGGCGACCAGGTCGGTCGTTGCCGCCTGCCCGAGCGCCGCTTTCTCGGTGGGCGAAATCCTGGCCTGAAGCTGTTCGGCGATTGCCTTGGCGATTTCACTTTGAATCGCGAACACATCCGCGAGATCGCGATCGTAAGTCTGGGCCCAGAGATGGGCATCGTTGCGCGCATCGATGAGCTGGGCATTCACCCGGATGCGGTTGCCGATGCGTTGCACGCTTCCCTCCAGGATGTGCGCCACTCCGAGTTGCTGCGCGATCTCGCGCAGGTTGCGTTTCCGATCGGCCTTGTACTGCATCACGCTGGTGCGGCTGATCACTTTCAGGTCCGCGACCTTCGCGAGGTCGGTCAGAATTTCATCGTGCACGCCGTCCGTAAAAAAAGCCGTCTCCTGGTTTGCGCTCAGGTTTTCGAAGGGCAACACCGCCACGCTCTTGACCGGAGCCACCGCGGCCTTGATCGGCGGCGCGGCGGAACTCTCGGGCGATTGCGTCGCGGCCGGCGGGAAAAAAATCCAATAGGCGATCGCCAGTGCCACCGCGGAAAAAAAGAAAATTGCCAGCACGGTCTTTCCCAAGGGAACGGGACTGGCGTTGCCGGTTCGGCGAGGCCTTCCCGCGATCCTGCGCTTGAACTTCTCCGGCACCTGAGCGTTTCCCACCTCATCCGTGTAGAGATTGACCACGGAAACGATGACGCCGTGTTTCACTTCGCACTCGCCCAGGTCGTGCAGGTTCGGCTGCCAATGCCGGTATTGCGCCAGGTCTTCCGCGACGCGTTTCGAGAGAAGAATGTGTCCAGCATCGCCGCAATCCATCACCCGCTGGGCCATGTTCATGCCCGCCCCAGCCACATTCGACCGGTCATTCACGTCGGTCATGCCGCGGACCGGTCCGCTATGGACGCCCATCCGCACCTTGAGCTGGGGATGACTTTGTAATGCCTTGCTCGTCTGCAATGCGCATCGCACTGGCGCATCGGGCGTGGAGCCAAACGCGAGCGCCATCCCGTCGCCGGTCGGCAAACGGATCAATTTCCCCGCGGCCTCCGCCGTGCGGAAAGCGTCGGTGTTCCGCACCACCTGATTGAGCTCATGCAACGATTCATGCTGCTCGTTAATCAGCAGCTTCGAGTAGCCGACAATGTCGATGAAAAGCACGTGTCCGATTTCGAGTTCAAGATCGGTATTGAGTTCAGAAGACATGAAGTGTCGGCACACCGCGCCCGATATGGGAAAACGGCATGCTTCGAGAGGTAGCCGCTCTCGGGCCACATGCCCCTCTTTCTGCCCTTCGCAGGGAACGTTTTCCTTCTGGATTCGACCTCTTCCGAAAATGTCTCGGACAGGCAGCCCGGCACCCTTTCTCACTCGCCGCGGCAGAAGGTCAGGGATGGGGATCGCCAGAGGAAAGTGATCCAGTCCAAGGGCATGAAGAGTGCTATAATTTTCATAGAATGCGCCTGCAAAGTCGCCCTCAACTTGGTAGCACCTTGCCGGAGCTGATGATCACAGCGGTCGTCATAGGGGTCTTTTTCGCGGGGATATTCGAAGTAAGCGCCATCTGTTTGCGCTACATCTCGTCGAGCAAGGAGAACATCTCCGCCGTCGAATGTGTGCAGGACCGGATCGAACAATTGCGCGGGACGGATTTCACAAGTCTGCTCGACGAGACCTACATGAAGGTGATACCGCCGGTCCCGGCGGCATCCCCATCTCCTTCGCCGCAACAGCGCCGCAACCTCTCTACGCCGGCAAACGCAGCGGCTCTGGCGCAACAAGCGACGGAGGTGGTAACGATCAGCACGTACTCCGGCACTGGTGTCACCACACCCAGTGTGACCTATACCCGCGGTCCAGGTGCCCAAATCGTCTCGACCCCTTTCTCCGATGTGAATGTCACGCCCACGGCGGTCTGGTCCGGCGGGGCGACATTTCCTCCAACCACCACGACGGTGCAGGTTGACGTAACCTACTCCTGGAATGCCGTCCTGGGTGGCCGGGCGCGCTCGGAGACCAGTTCCACTATCATCTCAGCGGGGACGAAGAAATGAGACTGACTCCCGCTCGCGATGCAGGCTTCACCCTGGCTGAAATGCTGGTATCCGTCGCTGTCACCACGATACTTTTTGCAGGGCTTTTCGCCTCATCGATGTCTTTGAACCGCGCGTACGCCGCCGCGGATGATTACTTTTCCACGCACCTGCAGCAGATCCGAATCATCGATTACCTCGCTCGCGACGTGAAACGGAGCTTTAGCGTTACCACCTCTCCCGATCTGAAGACTGTGACCTGCATCATGCCTAACTACATTATTCAATCGGGCGATCCCGAAGCAGTTACTGATTCGACGATGATTGGGCAACGCCGCACGCCTGTTGTAGTCGGTCCCCCGTACAAGGCCGTGGTGGACTATGGATCGCGGGGAGCGCGATCGCTCTTGGACGGCAAGATCGTCGCGGGGGCTCTCACTACGTTGAATTCCAACACTGCCTCATTCACTTCCGCGGACGTTGGAAATCCAGTCAGTGGGACAGGCATTACCAGCGGCACAACGATCACCGCTTATATAGACCCGAAAAACGTAACGCTTTCGGCGGCCGGAACCGCGGGCACCTCGAAAATATTCTCCATTTTTGGTGACGGAAATCGAACCGTGATCGATGCGGCCACGACGAGTGGCTCGACTACATTGACCTCAAATACCGCCTTTTTCACTTCGGCGGATGTAGGAAAGCCGGTGGTCGGGACCAGCATTCTGGCGGGAACGACTATCGCATCCGTAACGAACTCAACGACCGCCGTCCTATCTGCTGGCGCGAGCGTGACAATCGCGAACTCGACCATAACGATCGGCGGGACGGTGGTGGTCTACACCGTGAGCGGAAATACAATCACCCGGACCGAGAACGGAGTAGTGACAACTATCGCCGCCAGCACGGACCAACT
>JBEEHO010000057.1:0-2673 GCA_041167425.1 Verrucomicrobiota bacterium
GGTTCCCGATGATGGCTTGCTCGACCTGGTTTTGATTCCGGAACGCCCTCTCGCGGATCTCGCCTTGCTCGCGCCGCAAATCCTCATGGGCAATCATCTCTCCAGCGCCTCCATTATTTATCGGCGCGCCGCGCGAATCAGCGTGAATTCAAAACCCGGAATGTGGTTCAATGTTGATGGCGAACTGGTCGGTAACGAACCGGCCGTGTTTGAAGTGCTCCCCCGCGCGCTCCAATTTGTCGCGGGCAAGGCATGAACGATAAAATTCTTAGCGTCGATGAACTCGCGCTCCGATCGACAA
Source organism: Verrucomicrobiota bacterium (assembly GCA_041167425.1). GTDB lineage: Bacteria > Verrucomicrobiota > Verrucomicrobiia > Chthoniobacterales > UBA10450 > AV80. The sequence goes on from JBEEHO010000057.1 coordinate 302, forward strand.
ATTATCGCGAGCGAGAAAAGAAAACGCTCGTTCTCACGAACGGATGTTTCGACCTCGTCCATGTGGGGCACGTCCGTTATCTTCAGGCGGCGCGCGCGCTGGGCGATGCACTCGCCGTCGCGATCAATGGCGATGATTCGGTGCGTGCCTTGAAAGGTGACGGCCGGCCGTTGAACAGCGAAAACGATCGAGCTGAGATCATCGCTGCGCTGGAGTGCGTTGACCACGTTGTCGTTTTTCCGGAAGTCCGCGCGACGGGTCTGCTCGGGAAAGTGAAGCCCGCGATTTACGTCAAGGGCGGCGACTACCGTCCCGACACCTTGAATTCTGAAGAGCGCGCGGTGCTGGAGAAAATCGGGGCTGAGATTCGGATTCTGCCATTCGAGGCCGGATATTCGACCTCCGCCGTGATGGCAAAACTGATGAACCTCTGTGCGGATGGGTAAGCTTGCGCTGGGTATTCTCGGCTCCGGTCGGGGAAGTAATTGCCGCGCCATCCTCGAGGAGATCCGCTCCGGAAAATTGGCGGCCGACGTTCGCCTGGTGGTCTCCGACGTTTTGAACGCGGGAATTTTGGATGTCGCTCGTGAGTTTGCCGTCTCGAATGCATATCTTCCTGCTGGGAAATTTCGCACCCGGCTCGAGCCGGCTGTGGAGATGGAACTGGTGAAAATGCTGGAAGATGCGGGCGTTGAACTTGTCGTCCTCGCCGGTTTCATGCGCGTGCTCAAGGCGCCCATGCTCGCGGCCTTCCCAGGTCGAACCATCAATATTCATCCTTCGCTCCTGCCTAAGTTTGCCGGCGTGGAAGCGTGGACCCAGGCGCTCGCCGCGGGTGAAAAAACGACGGGCTGCACCGTTCATTATGTCGATGCAGGGATCGACAGCGGCGAGATCATCGCGCAAAGCGAGGTGCCGATCCTGCCTAACGACACGCCAGAATCGTTACACTCTCGGATCCAAATCGCGGAGCGCGCGCTTTACCCCGAAGTGATCCGGAGCTTTTGTTAACCTTGGAAAAAGGCTTCAGGCGCGCTCTGCTTTTTGGTCGCGGCCAAGGAGTTCCTGCATCGCCTGATCTGGTCGCTTCCCTTCATAGAGGACCGAATAAATTTGATCGATGATCGGCGTCTCGATCTGAAGCTTACGGGCGCATTCGTAGGCGCTTTTCGCAGTAGGAATTCCTTCCGCCACCATCTGAGTGCTGGCAAGAATCTGCTCCAGTGTCTCGCCCCGTCCCAGTTTTTCTCCGACCCGCCGGTTCCGGCTGTGCTGGCTGAAGCACGTGGCAATGAGATCGCCCGCTCCGCTCAAGCCATAGAACGTTCGCGCGTTTCCACCCATGGCGGTGCCAAGCCGCAAAAGTTCCGCCAGCGAGCGGGTGACGAGCGCGGATTTCGAGTTGTCGCCCAAGCCAAAGCCGTCGCTGACGCCGGCCGGTATGGCGAAGACATTTTTCAGCGCACCTCCCAGTTCGATGCCGATGATCTCATCGCTCGAATAAATACGGAATCGTTCACTGCCAAATTGCCGCTGCAGTTCCTCTGCGCACTCCGGAATGGCACAACCGAGGACGGTCGCCGTTGGCAAATCTCGCGACACTTCCGCGGCCAGATTTGGGCCGGACAAAACAGCGATCGTGTTTTGCGGAAATGTTTCACCAAGAATCTGGCTCATGCGCATGCCGGTCCCGTGTTCGATGCCCTTGGTGCAGCTTAGAAACACTGTCGTGGTCTTCGAGAGGGAAGGGCGTAGGCGATCTGCCACCGAGCGCAATGCCATCGAGGGCGTTACGAAAACGATTAAATCGGCGTCCGCGCAATCCCCAAGATCGCTCGTGACCCGGATCGAGTCCGGTAGTTTTACGCCGGGCAGATAATTGGGGTTCTCCCGCGTCTTGCGCAGCGCGTCGGCCCTGGCCGGGTCATTTCCCCAGAGTGTGATTTCGTTTCCCTGTCGCGACCACAACACCGCCAGCGCCGTGCCCCAGCCTCCCGCTCCCACCACCGCCGTGCGCCGAATGTTCATTTGCGGGTGAAGCGTTGTTCCGTTCCGCGGCGAAGACGAGAAAAATTCGTGCGATGCCTCCAGAGCACCAGGAGCGTCATGGCAATCGACAAGTACAGGAGACTGATTCCTTCAACGATTTTCCATCTCAAGAAGAAGGTCACTATGATCGGTAAGAATGCCGCTGCGATAATCGAGGCGACAGAAACATACCGTGTCGTTTCAAATGTAATCACCCAAATAAGAAACACCGTCAGCACGGCGAAAGGCATCAGACCAAAAAGCGCTCCAGCTGAGGTCGCAACTCCCTTCCCGCCTTTAAACCGGAGCCAGATTGGAAATGAATGTCCGGCGACGCAGGCTAC
>JBEEHO010000058.1:0-4602 GCA_041167425.1 Verrucomicrobiota bacterium
ATCAGTCATGCTTCGATCATTTTATTGCGAATAGCATAGCGAACCAGGCTGGCGATGGAATCGAGGCCGAGTTTCCGCAGGATGCTGGCCCGATGCGTCTCTGCCGTACGAACACTGATGCCGAGGACACTTGCCACCTCTTTGTTACTTCCGCCTTCAGAAAGGAGTTGCACGATCTCGCGTTCGCGAGCGCTAAGCCGTTGTCCAGCCGATCTGCCGGAGCCGGGTTCGGAGCGGCTGAGCATGTCAGCGAACAGGATCTCGGAGACTCTGTTGGTAAAGAAGGGCTTATGCACCGCCAGCGCTTCGACCGCTTCGAGCAGGTAGATATGAGCCTCCGATTTGAAGATGAAGCTTTTTACCCCGGCTTCGAAAGCCGTCCGGATCAATTCGTCGGTTTCATGGGCCGTGAACATAAGAATCTCTGTGCGCGGCAGACGACGCTTGATCTGGACGACGGCATCTAATCCGTTGAGATCCGGCATGCTCATATCCATGATGATAACGTCTGGCTCCAGAAGGACTGCTTGTGTTACTGCGTCCCGGCCAGTCGCGGCGATTCCGCAGACTTCCCAGCCGGGGTGCCGTTCGATCAGGGCGCGTGAGCCTTCGCGCATCACATCGTGATCGTCGGCAATAAGAATGCGTACTGGCGTATTGGTAGTTTTCATGGTTTGTCGGTCTAAGCGTTGAGGGCGTCGTGAAGAGTTCTCAGCAGTTTGTCTTTGTTATAAGGCTTGGTCAGGCAGGCGATCACGTGGAGGGGCGCGAGCTCATGAGCCCTGTGGTCCAGGCTGCCTCGTCCGGTGGAAGCGATAATGCGTACGGCCGGCTCCATTTTTTGTAAGGTGCGAATGAGCGCGATGCCATCCATCAGAGGCATCGCCAAATCTGTCAGGACCAGCTTGATCTCGTCCTTGCGCAGAGCAAAAATTCCCAGCGCTTCCGGCGCGTCGCCCGCGGTCAAAACCCGGTAGCCGTGACCTTCGAGCACCGCTTGGGCCATCTGCAGAATCGACTTCTCATCATCCACCATCAATAGTAACTCCCCGTTTGCCGCAGGCAGTGGCGCGGCGTCGATCGCCTTCACGACGCCCGCTGCACTCTCGGTGGAGGGAAGATAGATCTTAAAAGTGGTGCCACGTCCGAGCTCACTCTCGACGCTGACAAATCCGCCATGGGCTTTTACGATCCCCAACATTGTCGAGAGCCCCAGTCCAGTGCCATGGCCAAGCTGCTTGGTAGTAAAGAAGGGATCGAAAATCTGGTCGATGATCTGGCGCGGAATGCCCGTGCCCGTATCGGTGACCTCGAAGAGGACGTGCGGTCCGGGTTTCGCTCCCGGCGTCATGCTCGCGTAATATTCGTCCACCGGAAAATTCTCGGCTGAGATGGTAAGGGTGCCGCCGGCAGGCATGGCGTCTCGCGCGTTGACTGAAAGATTGAGCAGGACTTGATGAAGCTGCGTCGGGTCGCCCTCGACTGGCCACAAGGATTCCGAAAAGGCCGTCTGCACCGCGATCGATTTTGGGAAAGTTTCCCGTGCGATCCTAGCCATGTCATTGATGAGGTGGGCGGGCTGAAGGAGCATCCGCGCTCCCTCATCTCCCCGGGCGAAGGTCAACACTTGTTTGACGATGTCGGCCCCGCGCTGGGCGCAGGTTTCTATGGTAGAAAGAATCGCGACGTCTCTCTCGGGCATCTCGGTCCGACGCAGTACAGCCGCTCCCATCAGGATCGGGGCGAGGATGTTGTTTAGATCGTGTGCTACTCCACTGGCCAGAGTGCCTATGCTTTCCAGCCGCTGGGCGCGCAGGAATTGTTCCTCGACTTTCTTCTGCTCGGTGATGTCGGTATTGATAATGAGCTTGGACTTTGGCTGGCCAAGCTCGTCACGGACGAGCGTCCATCGGCTGCGGACGATGACGTGCTCTCCTTCTTTCGTGAGGTGGCGGCACTCGCCGGACCAGGCTCCGGTCTGAAACAAAATTCGCTGTGCGTCCACAACCTTGACGCGCTCTTCGTGATGGAGGAAATCCGCGATCAACCGTCCGCACGCCTCCTCGGCCGTCCAGCCGTAAAGAGCTTCGGCGCCATGGTTCCAAAATTCGATGCGATCATCCAGATCGCGCACCATGATCGCGTCGTGGGTGAGGTTCAACAGGTTGGCCTGCTCCTCCAGTTTAAGCTCGGCGCGGGCGCGCTCGATGATCGTCCAGCAGCGTTCGACCACTTCATGGACCAGAGCGATCTCCTGGTTAGTCCATTGCCGCGGCGTTCGCTGGTGGACGGCCATGGCTGCGACCAACGCGCCATTCTTAATCAGCGGACAGGCGATCATCGCCTGGACTTCGATCGCATGAAAGGCAGCGCTCACGTCCATGGCTGCGAACTCTGCATCGACATCGCGCAAAACGACCATGCGACCCGCTGCCAAATCGATCTGGGTACGCGCTCCGAAGTCAGAAAGGCGATAGCCACCGACGATCGTGCTGCACCCGTCCGTGTAATCATCCTGGATGGTAAAATGATCGCCGTCTTTCTCGACTTCGGCGTAGGCACACCGGGAAACACCCAGGTGGGTGCCGAGGAGGCGGGCAATAACGGAGATGATTTCTTTGGGTTTCGTAAGCGACTGAATATTGTCGCCAAAATCGTTCAGAAAACGTAAACGCCGCTCACTTTCAGCCAGCAATGCTTCGGCCTGCTTGCGGTCGGTAATGTCGACCGAAATCCCGATGATCCCGACTAGTTGTCCCCGATCATCGAGGAGAGGAGAATTAGTCACCAGGACAGGAAAAACCCGTCCCAGGCGGCCTTGGACAAGAAACTCTCCAGTCCAATTTTCTCCCTTTTGCAAGCGGGCCATGATTTCGCCCGCCTGATCTCTCGAGGTCTGCGGGACGGTAACTTCCATGATGTCGCGACCAAGCAATTCCGGCGGCGTCCAGCCGTAAAGGGCGCCGGCGGCCCTATTCGCATAGATGATTGTGCCGCTGGAGTCGGTGGCGATTACCGCCTGGCCGATTTGGTCGAGCATATTGGCCTGCACGCGAATCGCGTCTTCGGCTCGCCGCTGATCGGTGATGTCCCGGGCGACGCTCAAGACCGAACCGGGCCCCCCCCGTTCTTCGCGCAACCCAACAGAGTGCGTTTCCACCCAGCGTTCCGTTCCCTTCAGGCCGATGACGCGGAACTGAAGCTGGCCCGTCCCCCCGGCGGCGGCTTTGCGATGCAACTCGTCAAAGCACGAGCGGTCTTCCGGATGAATGAGCTCAGATACAAGCAGGCCACGGACTTGCAGCTGACTCTCTGCCTCAATCATTCTCAACCCAGCCGCGTTCATCTCCAGGAGATGCCCATCGGCGGAGACCGTTTTCACACACTCCGGCTCGTTATCGATAATCGCGCGTAACCGGGACTCGCTCTCGCGCAGCTCCCGCTCGGACCGCTTGCGCTCGGTAATGTTCTCGAACGTGCCCTCGTAATAGAGGACCTCGCCGGTAGCGCTGCGGACAATGCGCGCGTTCTCGGAGATGCATATTATGCTGCCATCTTTCTGGTAAACCTCGGACTCGAATCCAGTCACGCTGCCGTTTTCATTAATTAAATCTTTGAACTGTTGCCGGCGGTGTGGATCGACGTAACCCTCGCGCGAGATGTCGCGGCTCTGTTCCAAATACTCTGCGGCCGAGGAGAAACCTAGGATGTGAGCCGCCGCCGGGTTAAGGACCAACACTTTTCCTTCCGAGCTAGTCTGAAAAATTCCCTCGGAAGCGTTTTCGAAAATGGAGCGGAATTTTTCGTCCGCTTCCTTCAGCTCCTTTTCGGCCAGCTTTCTTTCGGTGATGTCCTGGGTGGTGCCCAAAATTCGGTCCGGTCCACCATTTCCGTTGGCTCGAACCAGCTCGGCTCGGACATTGACGATGCGTTCGGTCCCATCACCGCGCACGATGCGGTGCTCGAGATCGTACGGTTTTCCCGTCTTGAGGATGTTGTCACTCGCTAGCCCCAAGCGGCCGCGATCGTCGGGGTGGATCGCGCTTCGGAACAAACTGGTATCAGAGCGAAGCAACAACGGTGCGAAACCGAAAATCCGGTACATCTCAGCGGACGAGCGCAACGTCGCCTCATCCAGTTCCCCTTCGCTCGTAAGTTCCTGCTCCCAACTCCCGAAGTGAGCGATCCGTTGCGCGAGAGCCAGGCCCGCTTCGCTCTCGCGCACTTTTTGCTCGGCTTCCATCCGAGCGGTGATGTCGTTAATGAGCGACATTCGGGCTGCCTTTCCTTCGAACTCAACCCGGCTTGAGGAGACTTCCACCCAGAGAAGGCTGCCATCCTTGCGAATATGTCGCCACACACCCGCGAGTCGAAATCCCACGCCATCCCGATGGATTGCCTCTATCAGTCTTGGAATGTCCTCAGCCGGACGCAGGTCGCGCAAATTCAGTTTGAGAAATTCGTCTGTAGAATAACCGTAAAGCTCGCTGGCCGCGCGGTTCGCCATAAGAATCTCAAGAGTCTGGTCATCGAAAACCCACATCGGGCTCGGATTTTTTTCAAAAAGCTGACGGTATTGTTCTTCCTGCCGGCGAAGCTCTT
>JBEEHO010000059.1:0-3695 GCA_041167425.1 Verrucomicrobiota bacterium
GTGGCGGACGCCCCGGAGCTGGCCAGCGCGCGCGGCACCGCTTTCGGCGCCAGCTCCGTCATGATCACGCCGTTACTTTACGGAAAGCAAAACATGGGCGTGCTCGCGCTCGGGAACGGACCAACCAGCCCGCCGTTTTCGCAGAGCGATTTCGTTGTTTTCAAATCGATCGCCGAGCAATCGGCCTTCGCGCTTTACAATGCCATCATCTATTCGGAAGCGAACGAGAAGAAACGGCTCGATCACGATCTCGAGATCGCGCGCGATATTCAACGCATCCTGCTGCCGAGCGAAGCGCCCGTGATCGAGGGCTTCGAGATCAGCGGCCTGAACATTCCGGCGCGCCACGTCAGCGGCGATTATTTCGATTACATCAAGGTGGATGAGGACCGGCTCGGCGTGGCGATTGCCGACGTTTCCGGCAAGGGCGTACCGGCGTCGATCATCATGGCGATTTGCCGCAGCGTCTTGCGAAGTCAGGCGGCCGGGAACCCTTCGCCCGCGGACGTTCTGCAAAAGGTAAACCGGCAACTCTATCCCGACATCAAAGAGGACATGTTCATCAGCACCGCCTACGTGATTCTCGACCACGCGCATAATTCAGTGACGCTCTGCCGCGCCGGCCACGATGCGCCGCTCCATTACCAGCACCGTACCCAAACTATTACGCCGCTGAAGCCGCCGGGCATGGTCGTCGGAATTGACAGCGGAAGCGTGTTCGATAGGATAACGAGCGACTTCGTTCTGACCCTGGAACAGGACGATTGCCTCCTGCTCTACACCGATGGAGTGACTGAGGCGCTCGACGCGAACGGAGACGAATTTGGGTTTGATCGCATGGTCGAATGCGTTCGCGCCAGCGCTGCCAGTGGTGCGCCGGCCCTGATTGCCCGGATCATCGACGAGCTGCGGAGCTTCGTTGGAGCGCAGCCGCAAAATGACGACATCACTTTGATCGCTATTCGTAAAACATGAGAAGAATTCCTGTAACTGAAACGTCCTCCGGGGACGATAAACCCGCGCCCACTTTCGAGAAGGCCGAATCGAAACCGGCCGACCCGGGCGGATCGCCTTCGTCCGGAGACGCCACGGAAGATACCAGCGAGGGTTTGCAAGCGGATCTCGATCGGTTCCGCGATCTCGCTCTTCGCAGCCAGGCTGATTTTGAGAATTACAAAAAGCGGTCGGCGCGCGAGAAAGAGGAGGCGATCAAGTACGCCAATAGCGCGTTGCTGGAGCGGCTCATCCCGATCGTGGATAATTTTGATCTCGGTCTGGAGGCCGCTCGTGGTGAGGGCGAGAAATCGCCGGTGTTCGCGGGCATGACCATGGTCTTGAAACAGCTCATGGATTTCCTGACCGAGCAAGGCCTGCAACCCATCGACGCGACCGGTCAAAAATTTGACCCAAACCTGCACGAAGCGATCGCGCACGAGCCGAGCGAAAAGTTTCCCGAAAACGTCGTGATCCGCCAGACACGCCGCGGCTACCGTTTGAAGGACCGGCTTTTGCGTCCCTCGAGTGTCGTTGTCTCGAGCGGCCCGGCTGCTTAGCATTCTTTCTTTGTCACCCTGATGGCCGAGAAGCGCGATTATTACGAAGTCCTTGCCGTAGTGCGAGGCGCGACTGAGGAAGAGGTGAAGCGCGCCTACCGCAAGCTCGCGGTTAAATTTCATCCGGACAAGAATCCCAACGACCCGCACGCGGAGGAGAAATTCAAGGAGCTTGGCGAAGCGTACGACGTGCTTATGGATGCCGATAAGCGCGCGGCCTACGATCGCTTCGGCCATGCTGCTTTCGCCCAGGGCACGGCGGGCCGGGGCGGAGGTTTTCACGATCCGTTCGATATTTTTCGGGAAGTATTTGGTGGCGGCGGCGGCGCCGGCGGAATCTTCGAAACGTTTTTCGGCGGTGGCGCAAGCACCGACCGGGAGGGACGCCAGCGCGGGTCTGATCTGCGTTACGACATGCAAATCACGCTCGAGGAAGCGGCCTTCGGCGTGGACAAGGAAATCGAAGTCCGCAAGCTCGACACTTGCGCCAAATGCAGCGGCAAAGGGGCCGAGCCCGGCTCCCGCACTATTAATTGCCCCGCCTGCGGAGGCCGCGGCCAGGTCATCAGCTCGCGCGGATTTTTCCAAGTCTCTCAAACCTGTCCGCGCTGTCGGGGCGTGGGCCAGATCATCGAGAAACCGTGTCGCGTTTGCGACGGGGAAGGGCGCGTGGAAAATACGAGTCGCATCAAGCTTAAAGTGCCGGCGGGCATTTCCGATGGCTCCCGTCTTCGTTCGTCGACCAATGGCGAAGCTGGAATTCGCGGAGGACCGCCCGGCGATCTTTACGTCGTCATTCACATTAAAGAGCACGAGATTTTTCAGCGCGAGGAGGACAACCTTTACTGCGAAGTCCCCATCTCCTTCACGGTCGCCGCGCTCGGGGGCGAGATCGCCGTGCCCACTCTCGAAGGCAAAGCCAACCTCAAGGTGCCCGCGGGAACGCAGAGCGGCCAGGTTTTCAAGCTCCGCGGTAAGGGCATCATGAACGTGAACGCGCGTGATCGCGGCGACCTGCTCGCGCGGCTCCTGGTCGAGGTGCCGTCGCGCTTGAACGGTGAGCAGCGCCAGAAGCTCGAAGAATTCTCCGCTCTTTGCGGCGACGAAAACACCCCGCTGCACAAAAGCTTCTTCGATCGCGCGAAAGAAATTTTTCGGTAATCCGTTTTTGTCATTCGGAGCGAAGTCGAGAAGTCTCCGCTGTTTCATGCATCGCTTCTACATCGCGCCGGAAAATTGGCAGCCCGATGCTCTCGCCCTGACGGGCTCCGAAGCACATCACTGCCGCAACGTCCTCCGGCTCGATCGCGGCGATAAGGTCGTTCTCTTCGATGGGCGCGGCAGGGAGCTCACCGCGGAGATCACTTCGGCTGGCGCCGCGCAAATCGAGCTCCGCAAACTGCACGAATCGCAGACGCCGCCGCTGCGTTGCCGCATCACGCTTGGCCAGGCAATTCCCAAGGGAAAAAACATGGATCTGATCGTGCAAAAAGCGGTCGAGATCGGCGCGGCGGAGATCGCTCCGCTTTTGTCCGATCGGACCGTGGTGCGTCTCGACGAAGAAAGCGCCGCGTCAAAGCAGGCCAAGTTGCAAACCGTCGCGATCGAGGCCGCGAAGCAATGCGGTCAGAACTGGCTGCCGCAGGTGTGCGTCCCGCAAACGCTCGCGCAATTTTTCCAGGATCACCGGCGCTTTGATCTGCAACTGATCGGCTCGCTTCAGTCCGACGCCCTGCATCTCAAGAAAATTCTCGCTGAATATTCAGCTGAACACGGCGATCGACCCCGCAACGTCTTGATGCTCGTCGGACCGGAAGGCGATTTCACTCCAGCGGAGTTGTCCCTTGCTCGCAGCCAGGGCTGCCGGCCGATCACTCTGGGCCCGGTAGTGCTCCGGGTGGAGACCGCCGCGATTTATTGCCTGAGCGTTCTTTCGTACGAATTACTTGTGTGAATCAAACGCGTGTCATCCCGAGGCTGGCGAAGCGCGCTGAGGGACCTCTCAAACGCTCAATCGCTTGCGCGTCAGATTAGACCGGCTTCGTCAGTGGGCGCTTGATCCTTCGCGAAAGCGCGAATGGCAACTGCGGGGTCCCTCGCCGTCTGCGCGGCTCGGGATGACCCGCATTCAATGCGCCATCT
>JBEEHO010000060.1:0-5960 GCA_041167425.1 Verrucomicrobiota bacterium
AACGGATTACAGAATTTTCCCGCCGTCACCGCCGCGTTCGGCTTCAATGGCAATCTCACGATCTACGGCGGCTTGAACAGCACGCCTTCCACGAATTTTATCCTCGAATTTTTTGCCAACGAAATCGCGGACAGTTCCGGATTCGGTGAAGGAAAGATTTTTCTCGGACAGGCCAAAGTAACGACAGCCAGTTCCGGCGACGCGAACTTCAACGTTACCTTCCCGCTGCCGCCCAAGGTCACGGCCGTGAGCGCGACCGCGATCGACCCGAACGGAAACACCTCTGAGTTCTCGGCTGCTGCAAATATTTCGCCGACCGCGCCCGCTCCGCCGCCGACCAGCCCGACAAAGGTTTATCCTGCAACCCATTCGCTCCACCTGTTGAATGTCGCGACCCGGTTGCGGGTCGAGACGGGCGATCACGCACTCATCGCGGGACTGATCGTGAGCGGAACCGACCCCAAAATGGTGATTGTGCGCGGCATCGGGCCATCGCTCAGCAGTTCGAATGTGCCCGGGGTATTGGTCGATCCGGTCCTGGAGTTATATGACGCATCCGGCAAGCTGCTGGCCCGGAACGATGATTGGACCAGCGATCAAAAAACGGACATCCAGAACAGCGGGGTGGCGCCGACGAGCGATTTGGAATCGGCGATTATCGCAACTCTTTCGCCAGGAAATTACACCGCAATTTTGCGGGGCAAGGATAACGGGACCGGGGTCGGCTTGGTGGACGCGTACGATCTCGCGCAGGGCAGCAGATCGCACCTGGCTAATGAGAGCACGCGCGGATTTGTCAGCACAGCCGACAACGTCATGATCGCCGGGTTCATTGTGGGAGATAACGGAGGAGGAACGATTGTCGTGGTGCGCGCGATCGGCCCGTCCCTCGCCGCCGCGGGAATAACGGATGCGATGACTGATCCCTACCTCGAACTTCACGATGCCAACGGCACTCTGCTCGACTTCAATGATGACTGGGCGAGCGCCTTCGGCGCCGATAACATCAGAACCGCACACCTTGCGCCATCGGACGCCCGGGAATCGGCGCTCTACAAATTTCTAGGGCCCGGCAATTACACGGCGATCGTTCACGGCAAAACTAATGCGGTAGTGGGCACCGCCCTGGTGGAAGTATACGATCTCGGTCCTCAGTAATCCTATGCGCAGCCTCGCTTTCATCGCTTCACTTTTCGGAGTGATCCTGTTGCTGCCCAAGGCGGGCGCGCAAACGGTGGTGAATTCCACTTACGTCGGTCCATCCTACGGGAATTACGGCGCGGCGAAAAACTGGACGCCGGCTGAAGTGCCCAACAATACCGGCGCCAAGAACTACAATGTCACGATTCCTCCGACGATCTCGGTGACGGTCGATGTCGACGCGACCATTTCCAATCTAACGTTAGGCAGTTTCCTGAACATCTTTGGAAAAACTTTCGCCGTCGCAGCAACGACGTTCAGCCCGGCGGATCAAACGCCAAACATAAACCTGACCTCGACAACGGATGTGCCCGCCACATTTAACGCGGGCATCCTCTCGGCATTTTCAGGGAACACACTTAAGGGCCGTTACATCATCGGAAGCGGAGGTGCCCCGGCGATGTTGGAGTTTAAAGGAGCGAATGTGGTGAGCCTGGGCGAGGGAGAGCTGAATCTATTCGGTGCCTTCGCGAGAGTGGTGGATGAATATGGGAGCGACGCGCTGCGCAATCTCGCCAGAATCGAAAGTGACGCTGTCCTTAGGGTGGATGGTCGCAATCTGGCGATCTCCGTCCCGTTCACGAACAACGGCATTCTCCATCTCGGCGGGAGCAATGCCACCATCTTCACGGCGGCGTATTCCGTGACCAATTTCGATTCCGGCACGCGGACACTAAGCGGCGGAACGTTTGTTCTGGATCAGTTCGTTGGCGAACAGGGGAATCTGCCAGTGGAATTGCGTTTCGACGGAGCGGACATCGTGAATAACGGCAGCACGATCGAACTGCAGGGCGCGACCTCCAGGATCGCGGACCTGGCCGGAAACGATGCCCTGCGGAATCTTGCGCGGAATCTCCCCGGCGCGTCGCTGACGCTGCGCGACCATGATTTTGCGACTGCGGGAAGGTTCGGGAATGAGGGTTTATTGTTGCTGACGCGATCCACATTCCTTGTCGCCGGTCCGTTCACTAACTTCGACACTGCAACGCGAACCTTGAGCGGGGGGACATTTGAGGTCACCGATTCTCAACTCAAGTTCAGTGGCGCTGATATCGTGCATAACGCCGCAGCGATCACGTTGACGAGATCCGGGATCGTCACTGATATCGGGGGCAATAACGGGCTGCGCAATTTCAGCGATAACCTCAGCGCCGGCGAGTTTGTTCTTAACCAGAAAGATTTTGCGACGCCCGGGAATTTCGCGAACGCCGGAACAATCGAAACCGGCTCAGCCTTTTTCGGGATCCGTCAAGAGACGCCGCCGGGCACCTTCACGGTCCCAGCCGGCTTCAGCTACACGCAAACGGCCGGGAGTACCGTCAACAATGGCGTCCTGACTGCGGATCGCATCGATATCCTCGGCGGCGTTCTTGTCGGTGGCCGAGGTACCATCCATGGCGATGTGACGGTCACGAACGGAACCCTCACGCCATCTTTCCAAACCATACTCGATGGCAAGCTCACGCTGAATTCTGGTTCGCATTTCCACTACCCGGTCGAGGGCGACGATGTGCTCACCGGATCAAGGCCGGCGATCAGCGGAAAGGTCGTCTTGGCCGGAACTTTAGATATCGACAACACCGACCAATTTTTTCTTTCCACCAGCGCAGTTCTGACCGTCATCAAAAGCAAGTTGCCGCTCACTGGCGCTTTCGATAATGCCCCCAACGGGGCGAGAATTCTGAGCCTGAATGGGCGTTCCTCGTTCGTGATGATTTACGAGAGCAATCGAGTACTACTCACGCAATTCCACGCCGAACCGCCGCCGGCACAGCTGCTCGATATTTCCAGCCGCGCCTTCTTGTCCCGCGCCGGCGATGATCCTTTCGGCGATCGTGCTGCGCTCATCGGCGGTTTTATTATCTCAGGCAACGAATCGAAAAAAGTGGGCCTCCGGGGAATAGGTCCGTCGTTGTCGAAGTTTGGCGTCAGTTCCGCTCTGGCCGATCCCACGTTGGAATTGCACGATTCCAGCGGCGGAGTGACGGCCAGGAACGATAACTGGAAAGACACGCAACCGGACGAAATCACCCAAAGCGGACTCGCGCCCGGTGATGACCGCGAAGCCGCCATTGTCGCAACGCTCGCTCCCGGCTCGTACACCGTTGTCCTCCAGGAAAAGAACGGCCTCGCCGGCAACGGCCTGGTCGAAGTTTATGACCTTTCGAAAAGCAGCAACTCGAAGTTGGCGAATATCAGCACGCGGGGTTACACCGATTCGACCAATGTCCTTATCGGCGGCGTCATCGTGGCAGGCGACGGACCGGCGAACGACGACGTGGTTGTGCGCGCGATCGGTCCGCAGTTGAGACGCAATGGAATTTTCAATGCGATTGAGGATCCCACCCTCGAGTTACGCGATAACAATGGCGGCCTCGTCGCTTTCAATGACGATTGGTCCACGAATTACGAGCAACTCGTCTACACGGAGCTCGCTCCCTTCAATGGCACAGAATCCGCCATGCGCGTGTCGCTGCCTCGCGGAAATTACACCGCGATCGTGCGGGCCAAAGGCAACTCAGTTGGCGTGGCGCTGGTGGAATTTTACGATCTCCGCCGCTGAGCGTTTTGCGGCTTCCTAAAACCTGCCGATCTGGACCAGGCGTTTGATCGCGTCTTCGCCGGTGACGATGCCGATGAGGCGCCGTTGCGAATCAACTACAGCGGCCAGTCCGAGACGCGCGGCGCGCAGTCGCTGGATGATGAGATAGGCGGGCTCTTCATCACTGGCGGTGACGATCCGGCGAGTGTAACTGCTGAGAGATCCGCGGCGCGTTTCGTCGAAGAGGATATCGAAGACGTTCACGATGCCGATGGCGTGGCCTTCCGAAATTACCGGCAAACGATCGACGCCGGTGGCCGCGCTTAATTTCAAAGTTTCGTCGATCGAAGAATCCGGTTGGACGGTGATGGCCTTTTCGATCGGCACCATCACGTCGGAGGCTTTGACGTTTCGGAAGTCAACGACGTTGTGGATCATCGCGCGCTCGGTCGAGGTGATGGAACCTTCGCGCTCGCCCTGAACGGCGATCTGTTTCAAGTCTTCGCGGGCGATGAAGAGGCGAGCGCTCTTGCTGGCTCGGCGCGGAATAAGGAGCCGGCCGGCCCGCTCCCCGAGTTCCAGCACCGGCCAGAGAAGAATGGAGATGAGATCGAGAACGCCGGCGAGCGCTGCCAGGGCGCGAAAGGGAAATCGGCGGAAGAGAGATTTCGGCAAAACCGAGAGGACGAAAAGATAGATCGGAAGCGCAATCGCAATCGCCCAAAAAAATCCGGCGTATCCGAAGGAGGAAACGAGCAATTTCGTCAGCAGGAGAAGACCGCAGATATCGGCCATGTTGGTGACCAGCAGGACTGTGATGAGCAGCCGCTCCGGCCGATTGGTCAATCGCCCGAGGCGGAGAGCGGAGGCCTGGCCTTGCTTGACGTGATGGCGAAGTCGCACGGGATCGATCGAAAGCAGGCCGGCTTCGATTCCAGCGAAGAAAAACGAAACCGTCCAACAACAGAAGATGAGGAAAGCGTAGGTCGTCATTGGTTTGCCCCACTGCCGTTGGATTGGGCGCGGTCGTCGTAACAAGTCGTTTTCTCGAGCAGGATTTCTTCGATGCGCTTGCGGCCGACTCGACGCACGGTGACGACGAGACGCGGCATTTCAAACCGCGCGCCCGATGGCGGCAGATAACCGAGCCGGTTAAAAATATAGCCGCCGATGGTGTCGATACCGTCCGCCTCCAGTTCGAAGCCGAGATGCTCGCTCACATCGTCAAGCCTTGCGTTCCCGCTCACGAGAAAGCGACCATCCTCCAGCGGCTCGATGTAGAGATCGGCATCGCCCAGCGGTGCGGCGTCGCTGATGATTTCCTCGATGATATCGGAAAGGGTGATGATTCCTTCCGTGCCGCCGAATTCATCCACCACGATGGCGAGGCCCTGCGCATGAGTGAGAAAACCGCGGAGCAGATCCATCGCCTTCATCGTTTCCGGGACGAAGGAGGGCGGGAGCAGCGTCTCGGTGTAATGTTCGTGGGGATCCAGGAGAAAGAGTTTTACATCGAGCACGCCCACGACCTGGTCCGGCGTGTCCGCATACACGGGGACGCGGCGATGACGGCGCTGCTTCAATTGCGCGATGGCTTCTTCATTCGTCAGGTCGTCAGGTAGCGTGAAGGTATCGACTCGCGGCGTCATGCAATCCTTCGCGGTCTTGTCGCCCAGCTTGATGATTTCCTGGATCATCTCGCCTTCCGCTTCGTGGAGCGTGCCTTGCTCTTCCCCCATCTCGACCAGCGTCTCGAGTTCTTCGTCGCTCAAACGCGTGCGCCTTTGGAGGTGACGCGGCGTGAGGCGCTCGACCATGGCGGTGCTGATCTGTTCGAGCAGATGGCCGACGCGATCGAGCAGCGGCATCAAAGCCTTGAGGGTGAAAACGCCGAGCGTGGAGAGCCGATAGGGAGCAGAGAGCGCGAGCAGTTTTGGAATCAGATCGCACAACAAAACGACGACCGCGAAAATGACCGTAGCCACGACCCACTGCGGAACACGAGCGGCGAGCGGGCCTTGCCAGACGAGGAAAAAACAAAGGACGACCAGCGGAACATTGACGAGCGCGTCGCCAAGCAGCAGAACGTTGAGGACGCGTCTCGGATTCTTGCGAAAGACCTGGATGAATTGCTTGAGCGACGGGTGCTTTTCCTCGAGCCGCCGGAGTTGATGAGATTTGAGAGAAAAAAGTGCGGTCTCCAGTCCGGAAAAAAGCC
>JBEEHO010000061.1:0-5911 GCA_041167425.1 Verrucomicrobiota bacterium
CTTCGCGAACCCGAAGCGACGAGGCTTCTGTCGCAGCGGCGGCTACCACTTGATCATCCCTTTTTGCCAGACCAAAACGCGATCGCGCACTTTGAAAAGCACGGTCATGATGGTGGAAAAGAATGCGGCCATGATGATGAGCGCGGCAAAAACTTTCCCGTACTCCGCCCACCCCTGGGCCCAGCTCACATACCACCCGAGGCCGGATTTCACGCCGACGGTCTCCGCGACCACGAGCGTCAAAAAAGAGGCGCCCAGCCCCATGAACAAGCCAATGAAAATGCTCGGAATCGCCGCGGGAATGGCGACGCGGAAAATAAGGTAAGCGCGCCCGGCGCCGAGAGTGCGAGCCACGTCGAGATAGGACGCGCGCGTGTTCGAAATGCCCGAAGCGGTCAGCATCGTCACCGGGAACCAAACCGCGAGCGCGATCAACGCCGCGGCGGAAAAAATAGCGGACGGCGAAACCACCATGGCGAGCGGGATCCACGCGGTCGCGGGAATCGGGCCAACGACCTTGAGCACCGGCATTCCCCAATAGCGGGCCGGAGAAAACCAGCCGATGCAAATGCCGCTGATCAAACCGGTGGCGACACCGAGCGCATATCCGCTCAGAAGCAGAATAAGCGAGTGCCAGGTGCTGTCGAAAAGAAGCGCGCGATCGTTCACCAGACTTTGCAACACGCCGGCCGGGCTGGGGAAATAGGGAAGCGGAAGCAACCGGAAACCGGACGTGATCACTTCCCAGGCGCTCAGCAATAAAACAGCCGCGGCGAGAATCGGGCACATGTCGCGCATCCACCGGCGCAGCCACGCCCAGCCTGGCCACCATGCGGCCATCGCGATGCCGGAAGCGAGAACGCCGCAAAGGAACCACGTGTAGGAATGCGTCTCTATCAGCGGCTCTTTTTGCGAAACGAAAAAGTGCAGGGCGAGCGCGATGGACGTCGCGACCGGCAGCGCGAGCAGAGTGAGCAAGGGGGAGGCGGGGAGAGCCGGAGCTGGGCGAGGCGCGGCGAGTGGGGCGCGCTTTTCCATGGCCGCAGGCGCAACCTGGACGGAAGAGAGACTCACTTCTTCGTCGCGACCGACATCTTCGCCTTGCAGCATGACTCTTCCGTATCAGACAGGATCAGCTCTGCAAATAAGCGGATGTCCTGATCCGGAGGGACCTGGCCTCCGGCGACCTTCTCAACTTCCAGGTGTTGAAGCCACTCGTCCGACACTCCGTCCAGATGCGCGAAAGCGCGCTTCGCCAGATCCTGCACATCAGTCGTGGGGCCCAGCATTCCTGCGATTTTCATTTCCGCCGCCGCCGATTTCACCGCGGCATCGGCGCCCGAAACGCTCGGCACGTAGCGGAGATGTGAGATCGCGACCGTGTTCAGCTCGGGGCTCGACGCCAGATACTTTTTCTCAACGGACAGGCGCGCCGCGGCCGCCGGGTTGGCCTCGACCCACTTGGCGCCTTTTAAAAGAGCACGCGTCGCGGCCGCCGCTGCTTTCGGATTCGCGGTGAGATACTTCCCGTTCACGATCACCGCGCAGCAGTACTCATCTTTATAAGGGGCATCCGCGGCCTGGTCGGCCACGTTCCTGACCTTTCCATCAGCGAGCAACAAACTGCCGATCGGTTCCGAATCCGCGACCGCGTCTACCTCGCCTTTGTCGAGCGCCAGCCCGAGTTCGCCCGCGGGAAAAACGCGCCAGCTTACCTCCTTGCTCGCATCGATCCCGTTCGCGCCCAGGACTCGATTAGCAAAGATGAACGGCGGCGTTCCCATTCCCGGCACGCCGATTCGTTTGCCGCGCAAATCCTGCACCGTGTGAATATTTCCCTTCGTCGACGCCTGGACTCGCAGGCAACCCTTGTGAATTCCGGCGGTGAATTTCACGTCGAGCCCCTGCTCGATCGGTTTGAGAAAATACATCACCAGGTGATGCGTGATATCGAACCCGCCCAGCGCGAGGACATCCTTGTAGTTCGCCCATTCGCACTTCACCAATTCGACCTCGAGCCCTTCCTCTTTGAAAAATCCCTTCTCCACCGCGCTGAAGATCGGCGCCTCACAAGTCAGGCCGATGTAGCCGACGCGAATTTTATTCGAGCCGCCGGCCGTGGTGGAATCCTTTTTGCAGCCGCCGGCCAGAAGCAGCGCCCCGAGCGCCGCCATCATGCAGAGTTTTGTCGTGGTCATGCCGTTTGGGATTAGAGGTAAAAGAAATAGCGCAATAAGCTATGCCTATGGAAGCATAAACTTCCGATCAATGACTCGGCTGGGTATTGATGCGGGGGGAGAGAGAGCCTCGCGTGCTGGTTTCGGCGCCCTCGCCGAAACGAACTTTCTCCGGAGCTGCGCGCGAAGGTCAAATTTCCCGGGGAAGAAAGTCCGCGATGACGAGGGCGTCATCGCCCGCGCGCGAGGCGCGTGCGCTCCCCGGATCCGGATTCTAATTCAGGGCGGGTCAGGGAAGACCCCTCCCAGCTGCCTGATTGCATTTCTCGACTGAACTTCGGAGTATGCGGGTTCGATGCATGACCCGCTTCAGATCCGGCACCTGCGTTACTTCCTGGCGGTGGCCGAGGCTGGCAGCTTCAGCCGCGCGGCGGACCGTCTGGGCATTTCGCAACCGAGCGTTTCCCAACAAATGCGCGACTTGGAAGCTGGTCTTCGTGTCTCCCTCTTTCAACGACGGGGGAAGCGCATTCTTCTCACTTCCACCGGCCTGATCTTTCAGGAACATGCCCGCGCCATTCTTCGTCAGCTCGAGAATTTTCTCCAGGAGGTCAGCCGCGAATCGAGACAGTTCCGCGGCGCGCTTCATGTTGGCGTCGTTCCCATCCTGAACGTCGCCTTGATGCCGGATTTGCTCGGACTTTTCGCCGCCAAACATCCGGGGACCAGTCTCACGGTGGAAGAAATTTCATCCACGGAGATTGAGACCGCGCTGGAAGAAGGTCGCATGGATGTCGGCCTCGGCTTTCTCACCCGGCACTCGCCCAATCTCCGCTACGAACGGCTTTGCACTGATGAATTCGCCCTGATCGTTTCCGAATCGCACCCGTGGTGGAAACGGCGCGTTATCCAGTTTTCCGAACTGCACCAGCACCGCCTGCTGCAATTGTCGGATTCCTTCGTCATGCGCCGAATGTCGGATCAGCTTTGTCTCAACCACCATGTCCGCCCGCGCACCGTCGCGGAACTGAATGCGATCGAAACATTGCTTCGTTCGCTCGCGCCCCTGGAGGCCGCCGCCATCATGCCAAAGATCGCGTTGCGCGGAAGAGAAGCGTTGAAGCTGAAAGCGATTCGACTCCAGGGTAAAAAACTCGACCTGGATATCGGGCTCCTGCGTCTCAGCGATTCGGGAGCGAACAGCGCGGTCGCCGCCTTCACCACCCTGGCCAAGGCCGAGGTGCCGAAGCTGATCAGGAAATAATTTTACCGCTCGTTTGTGTCCGCTTCGGTATGCGAAGCGTGAGAGTTGCGAGCGACTGCTCTGTTGTTCTACGCTAACCCTGCGCCGCCCACAGGGCGGCGGCTACAGGAGTTGATATGGATCGACGTCGACTGAGGCAGAGACGTCTTCAGGGAGTGGAAGTTTGTCGAGAGTCTCGCGCACGATTCGGCTCAAACGCACGATCGCTTCGCCCCGCATCAAAATATGAAAACGAAACTGCCCCTGCAATTTCTCCAGCGGCGCCGGGGAAGGCGCGCTCAGGATGAATTCAGGCGGCAACGCTTCCTTTAAGCGGCGCGCGATTGTTTCCGCGGAGAATTGAGCGCGCGTTTCATGGGCTGAGCGCACCGTGATTAAAACGGCATGCTTGAAAGGCGGGAAGTCGCAGCGCTCGCGGAATTCCAATTCTTGCTGGAAATAACCGGCGAAATCGTGGTGCCGCGCGAATTGAATGGAAGGGCTGAACGGCGTGTAGGTCTGCACGAAAACTTCGCCCGGTGTTTCACCGCGCCCGGCCCGCCCCGCGACCTGTGTGAGCAGTTGGAAGGTCCGTTCACCCGCGCGGAAATCGGGCATGTGCAGCGCGAGATCGGCGTTGATGATCCCGACCAGGGTGACGTTGGGGAAATGCAGGCCCTTCGCGATCATTTGCGTGCCGACCAGGATGTCGATTTTGCCGGATCGAAAGGCGTGCAACGTTTCGCGATAAGCATCTTTCCGCGTCATGGAATCGGCGTCCATCCGGCGCACGACTGCCTTGGGAAAAAGGTGCGCGACATTGGATTCGACTTTTTCCGTTCCGAAACCGGAATAAATCAATGCGTCCTGCGAACATGCCGGACATTTCTTTGGCACAGCGGCCGTATGTCCGCAGAGATGACAGCTCAACCGTGCCGCGCCGCGATGGAAAGTGAGAGCCACACTGCAATTGGGACAATTGCGCGCCTCGCCGCAGGCGCTGCAGAGAAGCGAAGTCGAGAACCCGCGACGATTGAGAAACAGGATGGTCTGCTCATGTTTCTCGAGCCGCGCCGTGATCGCCGCCCGCAATTTTTCGGACAGGATAGCGGCGACTTTTTCTTTTCGCCGCTCGAGCCGCAGATCCACGATCCGCATCAACGGCATCTGGCAATCGTCCACCCGCTGGGTCAAATTCAGCAGGCGATATTTTCCTTCGACCGCGTTGTGATAACTCTCGAGGGACGGCGTGGCGGTCCCGAGCAGCACGATGCATTGCTCCATCTTCGCGCGCACGACGGCGACATCGCGCGCGTGATAGCGCGGCGCTTCCTCCTGTTTATACGAAGTTTCGTGTTCTTCATCGACGACGATCAGCCCCAGGTTTTCGAGCGGCGCAAACACGGCGCTGCGCGCGCCGACCACGATCCGCGCCCGGCCAGATTGGATCTTATGCCATTCATCGTGCCGCTCGCCCTCGGACAAATGGCTGTGCAAAACGGCGACCGTGTCCTGGGCTTCGGAGAAGCGGCTCTTGAATCGCTCCACGGTTTGCGGCGTGAGTGAGATTTCCGGGACAAGCACGATCGCAGTTTTCCCGCGCATCAGGGTTGAACGGATCGCCTGCAGATAAATTTCCGTCTTTCCGCTCCCGGTCACGCCATGCAACAAAATCGGTTTCGCGCTTTCGGGCGCGGCCAGCGCTTCCTCGACTGCGCTCAACGCGGCCGCCTGCTCGGCGTTTAAGGTAAGGTTACCCGAGGCGACGAATTGTTCGTCCGCGTGTGGATCGCGCGCTACTGCTTCTTCGCGCAATAGAACGAAACCGCGCTTCTCCAGCGCGCGCAGGGTCTGGTTATCGAGCGAAGTCTGGCGGAGAAGTTCAGCCGCCGGCATGGCGCCCTGGAGTTTCGAGATCGCCTCCAGCAATTCCGCCTGCCGCGGAGCGCGCCTCCGCAGTTTCTCGATCTCTTCCGCCAGAATTTCTCTTGCCGCACTGACGAATAATTGTTTTTTCCAGCCGACTTCAGCGCGGCGAATCACCTGCGGCAAAAGACTTCGCATCACGGCTTCGATCGGGCAGCAGTAGTAGCTGCTCATCCAGCGCCCGAGCTCGACGAGCTTCACGCTCAACGCGGGCCGGTCGCCCACGAGGGCCTCGATCGGCCGGATGCCTTCCGCGGCGGATTCAGTCAGCAACGCCACGACCGTGGCAAGCGCGGACTTTTCCCGAAACGGAACGCGCACCCGCGAACCGATGCTGACCCGGTCCGCAAAAGTTTCCGGGATTGAGTAATCGAGTTCGCGATGGATCGAGCGATCGATGATGACACGAGCGAAGGAAACGTTCACGGTTGGAGGTGAAGGGAAATTTTGGTGGTCCGGCTCAACACGGCTGAATCACCTTCAGCGACCGAAGTGCCACTATGAACGAGCTGCTCCTGGCGGTCTCACGGGAAGCTCGATCCATGGTCGGGGTGAAGGTGTTTCT